>JACMMZ010000066.1 GCA_014378775.1 Pseudobdellovibrionaceae bacterium | reverse complement strand
TTGAAAAATAAAACGGGAATTCATATTATTTCAGGCTTTAAACAAAGTGGTAAATCGACATTGATTCGCGAGCTTGTCGATGATTTGAAACGAAATTCTCCGCAACAGATTGCTCTTCACTCAAATCCTTCCGTGCTGACTCAAAAACTTGATGACACTGTATTTCAATTAGGTGCAGATACTTTATCATGGGAAACGACGCATCCATTTTACGATGGCGTCGATGTTGTCATAGCGGACGTCAATGACATTTCCCATTTAGAAAAATGGGTGCAATTTGCCGAAGAGGGTAAGAAAGTATTTATTTCCATGGCGGCCGCCAATGTGGAAAATGTTTTGCTCGCGGTCAAATCTCGTTTGGGTCGTGAACAAGATCAGCCGCTGTGGCAAAGATTTGTTCGTCAACTCAGCTCTATCTTGAATCAAAAAATTGTCGGACTTAATGAAGGCTCCGTCCACGAGATTCTTGTTCCACAGGCCAAAGGTAAAGAGGCCTTATTAGATTTGTCATTGACCTCCTTAGCTCAAAAAGAATTAGAAAGTTTGAATCACTATCAAAGCTTTAACCAGTCCATTATTCAAGCTATTGTACGCCGTCGGTTTGATATCAAAACAGCTTTTTCAGTTTCGGTAGATCCCGATGAACTGGATCAAATGCTCAAAAAAATGGGGTTATGAAAATGGCCAAATATTCATACGAAGCGCGAAGTTTAACCGGAAACCAGCAAAAAGGAATCGTCGAAGCTAAAGATGAAGCCGAAGCTCGCGTCAAACTTCGAGCTAAGCAACTTATTCCGATGAAATTTAAAATTATACCGGGGGCAGCAGACAAAAAAGCCGGGGTGACAAAAGTTTCTTTTTTTGCACCCAAAGTTAAAACAAAAGAATTACAAATTTTTACGCGTCAGTTTGCGACTTTGATCAATGCCGGCATTCCGATCCTCGACTCTTTAAGAATTTTATCTCAGGGTGGCACGGATAAATTAATTAAAGAAGCCATTATTCAAGTCAGCGCATCGATCGAGAGTGGAAAAAGATTATCGGAATCGATGGCGCAACATCCTCGCGTTTTTGACAGCCTTTATTGTAACATGGTGAAAGCTGGCGAAGAGGCTGGTATTTTAGATGTCATTTTACTTCGTTTATCGACCTACGCGGAAAAAAGTGAAAAAATTAAAGGACAAATTAAAAGTGCTTTAACTATGCCTATTTTTATTATGATCGCTGCTTTTGCGGTGATCACGGGTATTATTGTTTTTATTATACCCAAATTTGAGGAAATTTATAAATCTTCCGGAAAAGCGTTGCCTGGTTTAACTCAAAGTGTAGTGGATCTTTCGGGCGCCATACGAAATCATTGGATGCTTATTATTGTCGGTATTTTCGGAGCCATCTACGGCATTGTGATGTACTTAAATACCGAAGAAGGAAAAAGAAATTTTGATAAGATGATTATCAATGCGCCAATTGTTGGCGATGTGATTCAAAAAATATCGGTGGCCCGGATGAGCCGTACCATGTCGACCTTATTATCTTCCGGAATTAACATGTTAGAGGCGATCGATATCGCTTCTAAAACGGCGGGTAATTACGTGATCGAAACGGCTTTGAAGAATTGTAAAGATGCCGTGACGGTAGGTAAGCCTTTTAACGTTCCCTTGTCTCGGCAAAAAGAAATTCCGCAGATGGTGGCGCAAATGGTATCCATCGGTGAACAATCAGGAAGTTTAGATACCATGCTGGCTAAAGTTGCGGATTTCTACGAAGAAGAAGTTGAAAGTTCCATTCGTGGTATGACTTCTCTGATTGAACCGATCATGATGGTTGGCTTAGGCGGAATGATCGCCTTTATTCTTGTCGCCATGTACTTACCTATCTTCCAATTGGGAGACACGATTGGTGGTTAAGCTTGAGAGAAAGTTCAATTCATTTTTAATCGCTGATGATGAAAATTTTATTATTTTCTTCATTCGGTTATCTTTGTTTGCCGCATTCTTTCTGATTTTTCAATCAGTCATTTTGATTCAAAAACCATTTTTGCACATTGAATTTATGTATGCTTTTTATCAAACCATGGGCTTGCAGTTTCTGGTTTATGGTGCGGCCATTTATTTAAGGCGACATGCTGAATATCTGCATTACATCATAGATATTGCTTTGATGTATTATCTATTTAACAGCCAGCCTCAGTATGCCAGTTACTATTTTATTTATCTGGTGGTGAATTTATTTTTTGCCGGCCTTCAACTGAATACGATCAAAGTCGTCAGTCTTTGTTTTATGGCGTCAGTTTTACTTTCTGTAGTTAATTTGAAAACCATTCAATGGACCGGGGCCCAGAATCTTTTGACCTTATCTTTATTCAATTTCACCTTTATTGCGGCTATTTTTATTTCAACTCAGTTTAAAAGCGAAGTATCGTTTCTTAAAGAATCTTTGTCTGATTCAAATATTAAACTTCAATCAAAGCTCGACTTATCAAAACTTTTGATTGAGCAGATTCCGTTGGGAATTTTTGCCACTGACAGTCAGAATCGCGTTTTATTCTCAAATAAAGCCCTGACGAATAAAATGAATCTTGATTATAAAACCGCAGGCGATATCATCACGACGGCGGGCTCAAAGAGCCAAGCCTTGGTGTATAATTCGCAGTTATCAGAGAAACGATACTACGAAATTGATCAGGCATCTTATTTTGATCAAGAAATGAAAGATCAGGTTAAAGTTAATCTGATCAAAGATGTGACGGATGTTGTTTTACTTCAAGAACAAATGAAGCAAAAAGAGAAAATGGCAGCCGTCGGCCAATTAGCGGCGGGTATTGCTCACGAAATCAGAAATCCATTAGCCGGTATCAGCGGGAGTATTGAATTACTATCTCAAGATAAAACTGATCCAGACGAGCAAAAATTAATGAGAATTATTTTACGCGAAATTGATCGTCTTAATAATCTGATCACGGAATTTTTAGATTATTCAAAACCAGATAAGGCTCCGGATCAATCCGTTGATCTATCTTTTATTTTAGATGAAGTAGCGCAAAATATAAAAAATAATCCTGATTTGTCTAAAAATTTAAAAATGAACTTAAATATTTCGAAATCAGTTGTCCTTGGTTTTTCAGATAAACTGAAGCAAGGTTTTTTAAATATTGTTATGAACGCGGTGCAAGCGATGAAAGATCAGCCGGAACCGCAATTGGGAATTACCACTGAACAAAATGCTCAGTCGGTGATTGTTCGTATTAAAGATAATGGCGCAGGCATGACGGAAGCGGTCAAAAATCGAATTTTCGAGCCATTTTTTACAACTAAAAGTAAAGGCACTGGATTAGGGATGGCTATCACACATAAAGTGTTTGATTCCCATCAGGCCAAAATAGAAATCGATACGCAAATTGGAATTGGAACAGAATTTAAAATTATTTTTAACAAAGTTTAATTATATGAAAGAGGAGTACAAAGTGAAATCACGGATATTAGTTGTTGATGATGAAGAATCAATCAGAGAATTTTTAGAGATCATGCTGAAAAAAGAAGGCTATGAAGTTACGACGGCTGAAGATGGCCAGAAAGCCAAAGACGTTTTACTTAAAAAATCATTTGATATGGTCATTTCAGATCTGCAGATGCCGCACGTGACGGGAATCGAATTACTTAAACACGTCAAAGACAGTTATCCGGAAACTGTTTTCATGCTCATCACGGCTTTCGGCACCACCGAAACTGCGGTGGAAGCCATGAAAATGGGCGCCTACGATTACGTCACTAAACCTTTTAAGATCGACGAAGTTCGAATGAATATTGCGAATGCTCTTAAGTCGCAAAATTTAGAAGTCGAAGTCCGTACTCTAAAAAAAGAACTGGTTCGTGAATATTCATTTCAGAACATGGTGGGAAACTCAGCCCCGATGCACGCCATTTTTAATTTGATCAAGCGGGTTTCGCATTCGAATACAAATATTTTAATCACTGGTGAATCGGGAACGGGTAAAGAAGTCATTGCTAAATCGATCCATTACAGTGGGCCGTTAAAAGATAAACCTTTCGTGACGGTGAACTGTGGAGCGATTCCAGAAAATTTAATGGAATCAGAAATGTTCGGTCATAAAAAAGGATCCTTTACCGGTGCTGTAGTGGATAAAACAGGTTTATTTGAAGTGGCCAGTAACGGAACTTTATTTCTAGATGAAGTCGGGGAATTACCACTTGCTGTCCAAGTCAAATTGCTTCGGGCTATCCAAGAACGAATCATCCGCCGAGTGGGTGCCACCGAAGACACTAAAGTTGAAGTTCGTATTATCGCGGCCACCAACCGAAATTTAGAAGACATGGTGGCTAAAGGTACCTTCAGACAAGATTTGTTTTATCGCTTGAACGTGATTAATATTACTTCGCCGTCGCTACGAGACCGCGCAGATGATATACCTTTGTTAGCTCATTTTTTCCTTAAAAAATATAACGAGCGCTTAAGTAAAAATATCAGTTCAATTTCGGATGAAGCCATGACCATCATGAAAAAATACAATTATCCCGGAAACGTGCGGGAACTGGAAAATATGATTGAACGCACCGTCGCCTTGGAAGCCGGCTCAACTATATTACCGGAATCACTGCCGCCCATGGTCAATACCACTTCGGGAAGAAAAATGGCTTCGAGTAACGAAATCGAAGTCGGTGACGATGGATTAGATTTAGATAAAGTGATCGGACAGATTGAAAAAGAAGTTTTGATTAAAGCCATTCATGCTGCGGGTGGGGTGAAGAAAAAAGCCGCTAAATTATTGAAAATTTCTTTCCGTTCTATGCGCTACCGCATTGAAAAATACAATCTTGGTGTTGTGGGTGATGACGAATTGGACGATGAATAGATTTATAAGGCAGGAAGCTTGTTTTCATTTTTCAGAGCAAGCTTTTCATTATTTTTCTTTTCGATGGCTGCGTTCAAGGCCTTACGTAAGTGCTGCTTGTAGAAATACATGTTAATATAGAGAGATTCATCATAGCAATAGTCTGCATTTTGTTGTGCTTCACCGAGTCCGTTTCTTTCATTTAGTACTTGCGAAGCGACGCCAATGACTATGTTTTGCTTAGTTACGGGATCAGTAATAATTGCAGGGCCACCCGAGTCCCCGTAGCAAACGCCCCCTTTGTTCATGAACTGGTCTACTCTAAAAGTATTTTTGCTAGGATCAAGTTCTTTGGTGCTAATTATCAGAGCTTTGTGTCTCAGGATCATTTCACCGTTCGGTGCTAGTGCATTATCAGAATATAAAACACCGTTACTTCGTCCGTAACCAACAGCGGTAATGGTCTGCGTATTGGACTGTGGTACTGAAAACTTACCGTCTTGTGGGAACAGCGCGATTTTTGCTTCTGCAGGTAAGCCGCCGGCAAATACAATAATTCCTAAATCATCTCGGCGAACGATTTTTGTTTTTTCGATACCCGTAATCTTATTTAAAATTTTGATCTGTTCTTTATAAATGGTATCGCCTTTTTTACTTCGCTCTTCATACAGTTCCGAAAAGTTCAATCTATAAACTTCGGCAATCGGGATATCGACGATATTTCTTGTTTTCAAAAAATCTTTTCCACGAAAGCTAACGGACATTCCATCTTTATCCCTCGCAATACAATGGGCCGCCGTTAAGATCAGATTCTTCGCAATGAAAGTTCCAGTACAAATTTGGTTGTGTCCTTCATCATTTTCAGTCGAGATGAAAACCACAGATGAGGCGGCACTGTCGCTATACTTTAAAAGCTCACCACCCACGATTTGACCGCTGTCGACACTGTCAAAAACCGCTGAAGAGGGCTTGCGGTCGGCGCAACTCATAGAATTGAGTGCGAACAAAGCTAAGATGATGAGTGTGAACTGAGAGTTCTTCATAACCTCACTTAATGCAATTTAATGACCGGCTAAAAATCAAATGGTCCGTTTTGAGACAGGATCGTTGTCAAAATGTTAGTCAGGGGTCAAATTCGGGCGTCGAACCAAGGGTGACTTAGGTCGCGTTCATCAAGGCTAGATCTATCAATTCTGACCCGGAATATTTAAACTATGGGAATCAGGAGATCCACATATGTTACAAAAATTTTTGAAAGCCTTTGTCATCCTTTTGATGACGCTTTTAACCATCCCTTCTTTTGCAAAAACTAAAAAGCGAAGTCCCTCGGCAAGCGAAAGACCGCCTCAATTTGTGTTGTTAGCTTTTGATGGCTCATCCAGTTTAGATATGTGGAAAGAGACCGTGGCTTTTGCCGATACCGTAAAGACCACGGGCATCAACAATCAAATACAAAATATTGGATTTAGTTATTTTATTAATCCAGTTTACTATACCGAAAAACAGTATAAATCGATTTACAAAACACCCGCGATTGGACACGCGACAAGCTGTATCGGATGGGCTAATCCGGTAGGTTCAGTTTTAAAGCGGGTGAATTTGACCAATGAGGCTTTCCTTCACGGTCATGAAATTGGATCTCATGCCAATTCCCATTGCAGCGCTGATGGATCCGGTGGCGTAGGTGATCCATTACGTGGTAAAACTTGGACCGAAGAAAATTGGACAGATGAATTTACACAGTTTAATAATTTATTATTTAATGTTTTACCTAACAACCACATTACGCCGCCGCAAGATTTCGTCATAAACTTTAATCAAAATGACATAAAAGGATTCCGCGCGCCGGCTTTGGCGGTAACTGGGGGTCTTTGGCCCACTTTGAAAAAATTCAATTTTAAATACGACACATCAAAAATTAATAAACCCTCTTATTGGCCACAAAAAGAAGCTTGGGGAGGCTGGAATATTCCTTTGGCGAGCATCCGAGTCGCGGGAAGCGCTCGAAATACATTATCGATGGATTATAATTGGTTTGTCTTTCAAACCGCGGGCGTAAGCTTAACCACTCCGGAAAAATGCGCTACCGATCCTGATTTTAAAAATAGTAGTTGGTGTCAACAAGGTATTTATTTAACGCCTGATAAATACCTGCAACTCAAAAATCAAATGGT
>JACMMZ010000065.1 GCA_014378775.1 Pseudobdellovibrionaceae bacterium | reverse complement strand
TCATCAATTTAGTTTTCATATTAACCCTCACCTGTTCTTTCTAATTTAAATGGATATTTGACTTGGACATCGACTCCGCCCTCTGGCACTGGAAACTTCCAGGTTTTGAGTCTCATAACGATGCAATCTTCAACCGACTTGGCGTTTAAAGAAGTTGAATCCACGTTGGCCGATTTTACACTTCCGGTGCCGCCGATCACAAAAGCAATCGCGATTCGTCCGCGAATTCCCGGAGTATCCTTCAGACCTTGTTCGTAGCAATATGTGACCTGACCAATATTTCGATTGATCACGGCCGCAATTTGATCACGATCTAAACCTTGCGCCACATTCGCTTCGTTCCCCAATGGAATCGGAGTCGCGCCCGAAGATCCGGTCAGAGCCATTTTTCCGTAGCCGGCTTGGCCTCCGCCTTTTCCCTTAGTTCCGTAACCACCGCCACCATTCACGTTGTGACCAGCACCCAGTGCCGCACTGGTAATGCCTTTAGCATATAATGATGTTTGAACGCCGCCCGACCCTTCGGTGCCGCCCATTCCGGGACCGGCCGTGCTTTCGGCCGCCGACATATCTAAGCCACCCTTATTTTTTCCAGTTTTTAGACTGCCTAAAACGGAAAGAGCTCCCATACGTTTCAATCCGGCAATTTTTGTCGGAGAAATTTTAGTTTGAGCTGGCTCCACTTTTTCCTCGGTGGGCTTAATCATCTTTTGTACCGGAGGAGTTTCCTTTTTAATGTGTTTAACAATTTTCACCACTTGCTGTTTAAGATCTTCTTCGATTTTAGCGCTGGTGGTCGGAGCAAATCTCATGAGGTAAGTTCCGGTCATGGTAAATAATAAAACCAAAAGTAAACAAAGCATCCAAAGACGGTTTTTATCTTCCTCTGCTTCAACGTTTTTTTGATGAGTTTGAATTTGCGGAACCACTGTCAAGCGACCGTAAGTTCCCAGCGCCAGTTCACGGCTTTTTCCGGTAGTTGCAGCGGTGATTTCATTTCCGACGGCTTCAAAGGTTTCGCCACTGACTTGACCCAGTTCCACAAAATCAATGTTGTTATCAAAATAATATTCTAAGTTATCAGAGATTTCGATCCTCTTGGTGTCGGCGCGCCGAATAACAGTCGCGTCGTTCCCGCTCCAGTTGAAAACTCGAACCACCGCTCCTGTGTTATCTTCTAAGACTAAGTTTTTTTCCATGCTTTACTCTTCCTAACTTTTCTTACAAATCAATCATTACTTATTTGTGGCCGAATTTTCTAAACGATCTTTAAAATCATTTCGAACACCAATCAAGGAATCAAAGACTTTATCTGCTTCGACCGTTGAAACAGCTTCATCTGCGAAATGGTATTTTCCGTTCACTAATAAATCTTCAAAGTTATGACTTTTTGACGTTCCCGTCGTTGTTGCCGTAGTTACTGCTGTTGGGTTAGCGGCCAAAGCGCTCATGGAAACCAAAAGACCTATTAAAAATATTTTCATTACCGTACTCCTTGAGGCGTATCTTTAGTTTGGGTATTTAATTCGTTAATCCGGCCTTCTAAATACTGAACCATGGCGCGGTTCCCGTTTTTAGTTTCCATCTCTTTTAAAATTTGAATCTTAGAAATATTGAAAGGCTCACTCTTCACATCAGTCTTAGCCAACTCAATTTCTGTCGCTGACACCGTAGCCGCTTTTTCGTCTCGGGCCTGAGCTATTGACGCCGAAGACGCACCAACGTTTGAATTTATGGTGGCTAATACAGCTTTATTTTTGTCTTGAGCGACTTTCATCAACTGGTTCTTTTCATTCACCGCTAAAGGTGCGTAAGTTCCACTTAGCTTTGTGTTTAATGATGCGGCCCAGGTGCTATCGTTCCAAAATTCGTTAGCTTTTGCTAAAGCCTGTTCGGACTTTGCTTTGTACGGCTGAGCTTTTTCGCCTAACAAGCGCATGTACTCACCTTGCTCTTCAGCCGATAACTGCTCAGGCATTGGTAATGATAAAATTTCCGAATAAAAACGATCCGATTCTCGAGCAATTAAACTTAAGGCCACCACCTGAAGTGTCCAGTCTTTTGTTTTAATCGCATCAGCCGCTAATTCATCAAGCTTAGTGAAAGCCCCAATGCGAGCTTGCATATCTTTGGCTAGTTTCTTTTGAGAATCTTTTTTTGACATGTCAGAATCTAAAGTCATTTTTTCAATGGAATCGGCGAAGGCACTTAACACTTTTAATTTTCGATCGTTATTGACCATCGAACCGAAGCCTGTTTTTTTAATTTCTGGATTTTTATCAATCATCTGTAACCCGTAGGACTTATCGCCATTTTTAACGTAGGACATCGCCGCAAGCTCACCTAAGATTTTGTAACTGGATGAAATTGATTTTTCTTGTTTTTTTATTTCTTCATCCATATTTCCGCTGATGGCCGCTTTTTTAACAATTTCAACAACGGCTACCTCCTTAGATGATTGATCCCGAGAGGTTTCGACAAATTTCTTTAAATAGACTGCAGAATTTTGACCGAGCAAATCTGAATACATCGCCAGTTTTAAATTTTTCTTATCGGCTGGAATAATTGATTCCGGTAACTGCTCGGTTAAATTCAAAGCCGCTTTAAAATCCATTTTCAAATCGGAATAATAGGCCATTTTAGCCTGAGCGAAATTTTTATCTTCTTTCTCGATTCCGCTGAGAACACTTAAGTCTTTCGCCGCCGCATAAGCCGACGTGATATCATTTCTTTTCTCAGCGATGATGACTTTATTTTTTAAAGCAGTAACCACGTCTTTAGGTTCAGCCGCTTTGGCTTGAAATGATTGAATTTTTTCCCAAGCCGCATTGAGGTTATTGGCTTGAACATAAGCCGACACCTGATTAAGCACTGATTTCTCAGCGATCTTGGCCCAGTCGCCAGGATATCCTTTTACAGCCAGTAAAGTTTTATGAAATGCTCTAGCTTGAATTTCAATTTCGGCATCTTTTTTCTTTGAAGCTAAATAATCCAGATAAAGATCGCCAGATTTGATTCGTAAATCAGCCGGAGCCTCTTTTGATTCCACGATTGTAACTAATGATTTTAAAAACTCTTCGTTTTCAGCTTTTTCATATCCAGCGTAAGTCTTTTGGTAAAAAACTTCCCAGTATTTAGATTTAGTTTTCGATTTGGCGATATATTCATTTTGAGCATCGGCTAAAATGGTCGCATCTTTTGATGACTCCCCAAGCTCGATCCCCAATAACAAATGATTTTCCACATCGTTTGATTGTGTCTTGGCTTCTTTTCCTAAAATCATTTTATCGGTTGCTGATTTATGAATGGTCCAAGCCACATCCCATTTTTTCAAATCGGCCGCAATTTGCACGGCCCATTGACTCATTTCTTTCTCGTAACCGTAATTGTTCAAATAACCTTGGTAAGCTTCAAGCAATTCAGCCGATGGCTTTTTCTTTTCGGCCTGGTTCCAGGTAATGATTGAGGATTTAATCAAGCGACGAGCGTCTTCAGATTCGTTCGGGAATTTGACTTTGGCTTCTGCAATCAAATTAAAAGCTTCGTTAATATCTTTCAAGGCGTCTGAATTTTTTCCTAGTTGCAAATTTACATTAGCCAAGTGAGCTTTCGCTACCGCTCGGTCTTGAGGTTGCGGCTGGTTTTGATAAAGAAAAGTCCACGCTATGATAGCTTCTTTCTTTTTGGCCGTTCGTTCTAATTCAGAGGAAACCGCAAAAAGATTTTCTAATTTCTTTTTCTCTGGCGAAAATTCAAAAATATTTTTCAGATCCGATTCTTCAAAATTGGCCCCGCAAATAATCGCGTAATCTTTTGCGACTTGTTCGTGAAAAGCCACATCAGTCACAGCTTGGTTCGAACCACTTTTTGATAACAAAGCCGGAGTTTTTAAAATACTTAGAAGCTTTGCCTTCGCGACCGACGCATGGCCTTGATTGAAATGAGCCCAAGCTAACCGGTAAGTCGCATAGCCTTTGGAATCATTGTTTGATGTCTCAATGGATTTATCAAAATTCAATTGAGCTTTGCTCCATTCACTTTTTTTAAAGTAGATATCCCCAATTGATAAATAAGCTTCCGAGCGAGCAGTTTGATCCGATGATTCCGCAGTGATTTTTGTATAAAGATCAATCGCGGCTGATTGATTTCCCAATAACTGATTTAAATGTCCCATTTGAACAAGGACTTTAGCTTTGTTGGCTTCAGCCACTTTTGGATAAGCTTCATGATAATACTGTAAAGCTTTTTTGCGGTCTGCATCCGGAGCCGTGCAGGTTTTGCATGGGCCTTCGCTCAATCGCATGGTTGTGTAGCGCGCGCGATCAGATAACAAGTCGGCTAATCTTAAAATAATACCATTACGAGCTGAATCGGCCGGAGCTAAATTTGTTACGACCCGATGTAATTTATCAATGAGGTAATCGCGATTACTATCAACTTTTTCAGTCGCAAAAGATTGAGCACTTAAGAAAAGTGAAATGGAAACATATATTACGGTTAAGACAAATAACGATCTAACAACTTTAATCATGCGAACTTACCCCTCTGGTTGGCGCAAAACAAAACTTCTGCAATTACTTTGTCACAACAGCAAATCGAATTTCACCATAGCCCGCGTGAGCCATGGCTAGAACAATCGAATTTAAATTTTCATATTTAGTTTTTTTATCGGCTTGAATGGTTAAAATTCCCTTGAACTCTTCATTCGGATGAGTCGAAGACCATTCCTTGCGGGTGTCTAAAAGCTCCTGAATCATAGCATCTTGGTTAACCATTTCTTTATTTTCGATAAAGAATTTACCTTCATCATAGCGAACGACGGTATTACGCTCCAACATATCGGCTTGACTCGCTTTTGGTAATTCGACGCCTTTGTTGATAAATAAGATTTCTCCGGTGCTTGAAAAATTCATGAGTAAGAAAATAACTAAGATCGAAAACGCATCGATCAATGCTGTTAAAAGCAAATCGGCGAAAAGACTGCGTTTCCATTTTTTACCGGTGGGATTTAAAACGGATTGAGCACCAATCGCGCTCCCCATCGATGATTCGGATAATACACTTCTTGATATCACTTGAAAACCCCTTACGTCCAAAGTTTATAAAGGAACAACTCCAAGATCGCCTAAACCTGCTTTTTTAACCGTATCCATAAGATCAATAATATCTTCGTAGCTGGTTTCGGGCTTTGGTTGGATCAACGCCGTTCTCAGGCCCGGATCAACCGTTCTTAAGTCAGCCGCTAGTTTATTCACGAGTTCTAAATCTAATTTGCCGGCTTTTGCAGGAACCGTCGATTTTCTGAGGTCCGCACGTAAAGCCGGGCTGTCTTTCACATCAAAAGTGACCGAGCCATCTTTTTCCATGTAGATCCATGCTGTGGGCTTTTTTTCAGTTTCAGAGGCCGGTTGGCCACCGACAGCTTGTTTCACATTCAAGGATCCGACTTGCATCCAAACGGCCGTGATCAGCAAAAAGCAAATGCACGTAGATAATAAATCGATGAATGGAATCAGATTTAATTCGAAATCTAAATGCTTTTTTTTATGTTTCATACGAATCTCTTTTCAACAAACTGAAACTAACTTTCGCTATTTAGGCGTTAATTTCGTTATTCGAATTCTTGCCCGTTTTTTTCATCGATTTAAAACCAACTGATTCGTAGTTGTACGATAACCAGTTAAATACTTTTAAAGCGCCTTGGTTTAAATCTTCAGAAACAAGATTGGCTCTGTTCATCAGGATGGCGTAGGCCACTAAAGCCGGGATAGCTGCGATAAGACCATAAGCCGTAGCGTTCATGGCCTCAGAGATACCAGCAGCCAGCAATGCGGCTTTCTCAGTGGGGCTGGCGTAGGAAACAGCCGCGAAGGACTTGATCATACCGGTGATAGTTCCCAAAAGACCTACCAAGGTAGCGACGTTACCTAACATGGATAAAAATCCCGTTCTCCGGTCTAACAAAGCATTTTCGTGCAATAAGACTTCATCCATCTTGGCTTGAATTTCTTCTTTGCCACCAAAAAATTTCGCAGATTTTGCCCCGGCTAAAATGGCTTTAGCGACAGGCTCCGTCGTTGATAAATTATTTGCTTTATTAATAACAGCATCGATTTCGCCGCGACGAATATCGTCTTCAAACCCAAGAGCCAATGCCGTTTGATTTAATTTTTTGCGACCGAACAAAACAATTGAACGTTCAATCATAATGGCGACAGAGAAAAGTTGTATGACCAAAATGACATACATCCACATGCCACCGTGTTCGAAAGCCTGAGAAATTTTTGTGATGAAATCCATAATTACCCTCCATTTTTAATAAACTAGTAAAAAGTCTAGTAACGACTCATTGGTGGTGTCATTAAAAATTGTTTCCTTTTTGCCACAATCTTTCGCTATAATACGACGCGCCACTCATATGATCTCGGTGATTGAGTCCGCTCAATTTTATTTTCACTCAAAAACGAAAAATATTTTCAATCTTAAATTGGATTTTGTGTCTGAGAAAACGATAAAAAGTGCGAAATTTCCAAAGCTTTTTGAAGATTATTTTTTTAAAACTGTTATTACTTTTTTTTATAAGCTCGATCAGCAACGCTAATCAAAAATGTGTTGCCGCTCGCTGCGACAACTTATCACTCTGAGTCAAATTGTCTATTTTTTATTCAAATCTTCAAAGGTTTAAATTTTTCCAGCTCACTACACCCTCGTGAATTTCCAGTTTCCCGTTTGGCAAAATGAATATCGTCATCGGAAGTTTATCCACACCAAAACGACGAGACAGAGTATTATTTCTGTCCCAGATTTGGATAAAGTGATTGGATAAAATTTCAGGAAAAATTTGTGTGAATTTATTAAGACCATCAATTTCACTATCAACCGAAACTAGATAAATTTGCACGCCACGATCTCTTGTTTTCTCGACTTCAATCTTTTTCGCATAACTGATCAGCTCAGGAAGTTCAATCGCACAGGGATCACACCAAGAGGCCCAGAAATGAAAAACCCGCGTGATATTTTTTTCTTCAGTTAGGCGATTAATCAGGCTTCGTTCAAATAATTTTCCTTCATAGTCATATAGTTGAATCGATTTATCACGAATGACATCAATAACTATCTGGGCACTGAGCTTTTGCTTTTCAGTGTAATTTTCCGGAGTCTGTATGAAAAAATAGTTTTTAAAATAAAAAACTGCAAAGATGCTGGCGATAAATATAAGTAAAAAGAGAAAAGCTAACCTTATTTTCATATTAATATGTATGAAGGTTATCGGTGCTAAAAGCAAAAAAAAAGCCCAGTTTTCACTGGGCTTTTTAACATGCTTAATTTGAGATAAAACTAGGCTCTTGCTGCGGCTTGATTTGCTGCACGAGATTTATTTTTCATTTTTCTGACGACTTTTTTATCTTTAGTCGCTTGAACAGCTTTGTTCTTCTTAACTTTGCTTGCAACCTTAGTAGCCGCTTTATCTTCCTTCTTAGCCGCGCCTTTTTTGTCGACGACTGGAAGCTTAGATTTGTAATCGTAGTCTACGAATTCAATGAAGGCCATCTCAGCTGAGTCGCCAGGACGTCTTCCAACCTTGATCAAACGCGTGTATCCACCCGGGCGATCTTTGAAACGTGGAGCTATTGATTTCACTAAATCAACGGCTGCATCCTGATTTGCCAATCGAGACGCAATCAATCTGATTGAGTTCAAATTATCTTTTTTACCAAGAGTAACGATTCTCTCTATGTGACGACGCAGTTCTTTAGCTTTTGCGATCGTCGTTTTAATACGACCGTGTTCGACTAAAGAGACCATCAATCCGCGCAATAAAGCCTTACGAGGACCGCTTTTGCGACTAAAATGTTTTACCAACCGACGATGTGAAGACATAAATTTACCTTACCTTATTACTATGATTCGCGTTTTACTTGTGCTGGTGGAATATTTGGATCCCATCCAGGAGGTGGCCATCCATCGATCTTCATTCCCAGGCCTAAACCCATTTCCGTTAAAATTTCTTTGATTTCGTTCAATGATTTGCGACCGAAATTTTTAGTTTTTAACATTTCAGCTTCAGACCGGACAACGAGTTCGCCAATGTAACGGATGTTAGCATTTTTAAGACAATTTGCCGAACGAACACTGAGTTCAAGATCATCAACTGATCTAAATAGATTTTCATTTAATGAGCTATTACCCATTGATTTCATTTCTTCTGATGGCTCTAGTGATTCATCGAAAGTAAGGAAAATTTGTAATTGTTCTTTCAAGATTTTAGAAGCTAATGAAACTGATTCATCAGGCTTTAAAGATCCATCGGTCCAGACTTCTAAGGCCAAAGCGTCGTAGTCGGTTCTTTGACCAACACGTGCGTTTGTGACTGAGTAGTTTACTTTACGAATTGGACTATGCAGAGCATCGACAGCGATGTATCCCACCGGCAATTGTTCTGTTCTACTTTCGACCGGAGCATAGCCACGACCGTAAGATACGATGAGCTCCGCATTGAAATTTGCGTTGTTACCCAAAGTCGCGATGTGCTGATTCGGATTTAAAATTTCGATTTTATCATTAGACTGAATATCAGCCGCCGTAATAATTCCTGGACCTTTTTTTGAAATATTCAAAGTAAAGGTATCCGGAGTGTATTGTCTAAAGCGAACCTGCTTCAAATTCAAAATGATATCTGATACGTCCTCTAATACGTCAGGAATGGTAGAGAACTCGTGTAAGACTCCTTCGAATTTAGCTGCCGTGACAGCTGAACCCATCATTGAGCTTAACAAAATTCTTCTTAATGAATTTCCTAATGTTACCCCAAAACCTTTTTCCAAAGGCTTCACGATAAACTTAGAATACTCAGAAGTTTGAGTA
>JACMMZ010000064.1 GCA_014378775.1 Pseudobdellovibrionaceae bacterium | reverse complement strand
ATTGGAAATTTTTGAAACACAATTTCGGGCTTCGCTGGAAGGGGAGTCATTCAAACACGACTGAGCTTCTTGTAAAAGATCGGTGTCGTTTTTTTGACAAGACATAAAAACGAAAGATAAAAAAAGAAGCGATGCGATTTTGGAAGCTGTGTGTTTTAGCATGTGACCTCTGTCAATTCATCGGATCATTGCATGTAATCCTTTACGTTAATGTGGTATTTCTTAATTTTTCTCAAAAGGGTATTTTTAGGGATATTGGCCTGGGCCACGGTTTGGTTAATTTTACCTTTGTTCGCCTTTAAAGCGTTGATGACAAAGTCTTTTTCAGCCTGCTCCTTAAATACTTCAAAATTCAAGAGCTGTGTTTCACCAGCTTTATTTGTCTCATTTTGAGAAACCGGTGAAGCTTGATTTTGGCTGACTTTAGGCTGAGTAACTAAATTTTCAAGGATATTGTTTGGTAAGCAGGCCGTGGTCATGACGTGACCTGACTCAATAATAAAAGCTCGTTCGACAATATTTTCCAGTTCGCGAATGTTTCCTGGCCAGCGGTATATTTTGAGTAATTGCAAACAATCCGCTTGAATAATGTTGATGACTTTTTTATGACTTTTCGAAAACTTTTCTAAAAACTTATGAGCCAGTTCAACGATGTCGTCTGGACGTTCACGGAGCGGCGGAAGAAAAATAGGCATGACATTTAATCGATAAAAAAGATCTTCTCGGAAATCTTGATCTTCCATCATTTTTTCTAAATTACGATTGGTGGCCGCGATAATGCGAGCATTCGTTTTAACTTCGCGGTTGCTCCCGATCGGTGTGAATTTTTTCTCTTGAAGAGCCCGCAAGAGCTTAACTTGCATTTCTGGTTTCAATTCTCCGATTTCATCTAAGAATAAAGTTCCATTGTTAGCCAATTGAAATTTGCCAATTTTTCGCTCGATCGCTCCGGTGAAAGCGCCCTTTTCGTGACCGAAAAGTTCAGATTCCATCAAATTTTCCGGGATGGCTCCGCAATTGATGGCGACAAACGATCCAGCTTTTTTTTGCGAATTAAAATGAATGGCTTTGGCCACCAATTCTTTACCCGTACCGTTTTCACCGCGGATGAGAACTGTCGTGTCAACTTTACAAAGTTTGTAAATCAGGCTGAAAACGTCTTTCATTTTAGAATTGTGTCCGACAATTTCGCTGTCGATATCGTCATCGAAAATGGGATTTGAAGCGGTTAAATCTTGAACCATTTTTTTAGCTTCAATACTTTTTTTCACGATGGCGTGAAGCTTTTCGGCACTGACCGGTTTTTCGACGTAATCGTAAGCGCCATCTTTGATTGCAATGATAGCGTCATTCAAATTACTGTGAGCGGTCATAATAACCACAAAGGTCCGGGGATCATTTTCTTTGATCTGCTGCAAAGCGGTCAAACCGTCCATTTCCGGCATTTTGACATCCATCAAAATAAGATCCCAAAATTCATTCTTTGTTTTTTCAATGGCTTCGAGTCCATTCGTCGCTTCGGCGAATTCAAAAGAAATATTTTCCGCCGTTTGCATATTTTGCAAAATTGAAATCACGGATCTTCTGAGTTCCAATTCGTCGTCGACAATAAGTGCTTTAAGTTTCATAAGTTCCTTTAATTTGTTTCAATCGGTAATCGTATATAAAAAGCAGTGCCTTTGCCAAGTTCTGATTTAACCGAAATTTTTCCGCCGTGTAGTTCTATAAAATATTTTGCTAGGTACAAACCGAGTCCTGAACCTTTAGTTTTAAGATCCTGATTTTTACCACGCGTGAACTTTTTCCAAATGTGTTCGAGATCCTGTTGTGAAATTCCTTCACCGGTATCGGTCACTTCAACCAGAACATCAAAATCAGTTTCGGTGGTGTGAACGTTAACCACGCCGTTGTTTGCGGTATATTTGATGGCATTTTCAATTAAATTCAAGATCACTTCGGTCACTAAAGTGACGTCAAATTCAATTAAAAACATAGGTTCTAAATTCAGTTGTAAATCGATATTTTTAGCCGCGGCCAGGGGTTTTAGCCGCTCCACGACATTTTCAATGACCCCGTTAAGATCCGCAGTTTCTTTATGAATTTTAAATTCCTTAGATTCCACCCGAAGAAGTTTCAAAATCGATTGGATGTAGCGATTAAGTTCTTCTGAGTAGTCTTTTAGATTATTCAAATCATCTTTAGTTTCGGGTCGCTTTTCAACCGGAAGATTATTTTGTAAATTAAGCCGATCCACCACAGCCTGAATTTTTGCGATGGGCGTTTTAAGATCGTGGCTGATCAGGCTGACAAAATTATTTTTAAGTTGTTCAAGTTCAGATAAATAATTTTGTTCCTGTTGTAATTTATAATGAGCTTTTTCGATTCGCAGAGCTTGGTAACCAATGTAAGTAATCCAAATCAAAACAATGAGGGCGTAGGCGCTAGCCACGGGAATCCAGATGGCAAAAGTATCAAAAGTCCAAATAGAGGCTGCGGTCCAAACCGTTCCCAGCCATGCAAAAAAGAAAAGTGAGACGGCCTGCGGGTAGCTGGTGATGATAAAAGCGCAGACGATGGTCAGCAAAAGTAATAGAACCACGTATATAAGAATAGGAAGTTTACGAATGAATTTTTCATGAACGAAATTATCCGTCACCTGTCCCCAAAATTCATGACGAGACATCTGTCCAAAGGGAGTGAGGATTTGCTGATTGTTGGTTTTTTCTGAGCCGATGAGAACAATTTTATTGGTGAAGAAATTAGGCGGGACTTCATGTTTAAGAATCGATTTCATCGAGATACTTTGAAATCGATTACTGCCGTTAAAGTTAATCACCTGAGATGATTTTTTCAGAGGATCTTTGACCGCGGCTAGTCGTTCGGCCATCGATGGCATTTGATCGGGATCTAACAATGCTCTTCGCACGATGCCGTCGTCATCTTTAAGTAAATCAATCGATCCGATGTTAGATCTATTCAAGGTTGTGGTAAAAGGCATCGAAGTTTTATCGGCAAAGGAAGAATTGCTGGCCCAGATGATTTGCTGATTTTTAAATAGATCTAAGTTTTTTTTATTGAGTATCGTTTTGCCGATGTTGTCTCCAAAAAATAAAGTGACGCCAATTTTTTTTGGTTTTTGAATCAGAATTTGAGTTAAAAGATCACTCCAAATTTTTTCATCCCAAAAAAAACTATCGGTGACGTTATTCAGTTCATTGATACTGATCAAAGAACTTAAATTTTTATCCGAAGAAAATATTTTTGAAATCTGGGCGTAGTCATTTGGATTGATAGTGACTAAAACCACATCCAACGAACGCGCCTGGCTTCCGCGAATCTTGAATCGTGTATCGTAACTTTCGATCGCATCAAGTTTGAGCAGCAAAGACGCAAATAGCCAACACAAAATGGCTCGCGCCCAGAAGTTATTTCCGGATAGAAGCCAACGCGAACGCGCTTGAAAGTAGAGCTTTACCGCGAGGATTATTTTTGACGAATTTGAATTTGTATGGTCTTTAGTCACTTGGGCTAAGACTTAGCCCATTTCAGGATCAATTTCAATTGAGTTTCAATCGAATATTCCTGAGAGTTTCAGGTGTGTTAAAACCATTTTTGGAGTATAATTTTTATATGAAATGGATACGCTCCCAAGAACAATCGCTGCCAGATATCTCCCAGTCCGTGCTGACCATAGGAAACTATGACGGTGTTCATTTAGGGCATCGAAAGTTATTGGCCGAATTGGTGAAAACGGCCAAAGCCAAAAAGGTAGATTCAGTTGTCTGTACTTTCCGCCCACATCCTTTAGAAGTCATCAAACCCGAGCAAATGATTTACCGGTTATTTGATTACCGAGACCAGTCAGAAGTTATCTCTGGGCTAGGGGTTGATTATTTGATTGAAGAAAAATTCACCAAAGAGCTCTCGTTGATGTCGCCGGGGGATTTTTTAGATTTTTATGTGATGAAATATTTTAAACCAATTCATCTGGTGGTGGGATATGATTTTTCTTTTGGAAACAATCGCACCGGTGATTTTGATTTTTTAAAAAAATACTGCGGAGAGAAAAATATCGGACTGACCCAAGTCAAAGCCGAGGAGTCCCACGGACAGATTATTTCTTCTACCGCCATTCGAAAATTGATCGAGCACGGAGATTTAACCAAAGCCAATGAGTACTTAGGACGAAAATATTATTTGCGCGGTCCGGTGCGGGTCGGAAACCAACGCGGCCGAACTTTAAATGTTCCTACGGCCAACATCAGCCCGGATATTTATTTTGTTCCACGCAAAGGTGTTTATTTTTCTCGGACTTACATTGAAGATAAAGTTTATTACTCGATCACAAATATTGGCGTGAATCCCACTTTTGAAAATTCTGATTCAATCATTAAAGTCGAAACGCATATTTTTGATTTTGACCAAGATATTTATGGTCAACAAATTAAAGTTGAGCTGGATCAGTTTCACCGTGACGAAATGAAGTATTCCACGGTCGAAATGTTGAAGAATCAGATTCAAAAAGATATCGAAGAGGCTAGGAAGTACTATAATCTCTAAAATCTACACCTTGGTCTAGTTACAAAAAACGGCACCTTTAATAGAATTAAGTTTATGTTGCCACAGAGACTCGGCGAAATTCTAACTAAACAAGGCTTGATCCGTCCGGATCAATTGCAGCAAGCATTGCAAGAATCAGCAAAAAATAAACAAAAACTGGGAACCACCGTCATATCACTGGGTTTTTTAAAAGATTCTCAAATATTACGAGCGCTTGAAAAACAGTTTAGTGTGCCTGGTGTGGATGTTTCTCAATTTGAAATTGATCAATCCGTTTTAACACTCGTCGGACGAGATTTCTGCGAAAAAAATTCAGTCATTCCCATTTCCAAAGCGGGCACCACGCTGGTCGTAGCTTTTTCGGATCCCGGGAATTTACAAACACGAGATGACCTTCGTTTTATTACTAAGTTTAAAATCCAACCGGTCGTTTCCACCGATCACAGCATCGGGTTAGCCATCGAAAAATACTACGGCGGAATGAATCGAGCACAAATCGATTTCAATAAAAGTGATGGAATGGATAGTGATGTTCAAGCAGTCGAAACCGGAGCGCTTGATGTCGGTAATGATAATGCCTCTGATGCGCCGATCGTTAAATTTGTGAATGGGGTTTTGATTGAAGCGATCCGCCGAAAGGCTTCGGATATTCATTTTGAACCCTATGAGAAAAAATTTCGAGTGCGCCTTCGTATAGATGGAAACCTAATTGAAGCGGCCGCTCCACCGATATCTTCCGGTCCGGCCATCAGTGCCCGGATTAAAATTATGTCGAAGATGGATATTGCAGAGAAACGTCGGCCTCAGGACGGACGTTTAAAAATAAAATTAGCTAAAGAAAATCGCGAAATGGATTTCCGGGTAAACACCATTCCTACTTTGTTCGGAGAAAAAGTGGTTATGCGTCTATTAGATAAATCAAATTTGCAGCTCGATATGACGAAGCTTGGTTTTGAAGTAGATGATTTGAAATTATTTAAAGAAAAAATTGCCATGCCGCAGGGAATGATTCTGATTACCGGACCCACCGGTTCCGGAAAAACGGTTACGGTCTATTCGGCTTTGTCCGAATTGAATCAAGGTGACGTCAATATCAGTACAGCGGAAGATCCGGTCGAATTTAATCTTGAAGGTATTAATCAAGTTCAAATGAATAAAGATATTGATTTAACTTTCGCCGAAGCCTTACGGGCCTTTCTTCGCCAAGATCCCGATATTATCATGGTGGGAGAAATTCGTGATTTGGAAACGGCGGAAATTTCATTTAAAGCCGCCTCCACCGGTCATTTAGTGGTCAGTACTTTACATACTAACGATGCGCCGACTACGGTGACTCGATTAACTGAAATGGGAGTGGCACCGTACTTAATCACATCTTGTGTCAATTTAGTTGTGGCTCAACGGTTAGTGGGACGAGTGTGTGAGTCTTGCAAGGAAGCTTTGCAAGTTCCAGATCAAACTTTATTAAATATTGGTGTGCCAAAAGAAGATATTCCTAAGTACACATTATTTAAAGGAAAAGGCTGTAGCACCTGTAATGGAAGCGGTATAAAAGGCCGACTGGCCATTTTTGAACTCATGCCGATGACATCTAAAATAAGTGAAATGGTTCTGAAAAATGCTTCAGCGGCGGAACTTCGAAATGCCTGCCGAGAGCTCGGATTAAAAACTCTTCGTCGAAGTGCCCTGTTAAAATTAATGCGCGGTCAAACGACCATTGAAGAAGTACTTAACGCCTCTGTGCGAGATGATGGATTATAAATGATACAAGATGTCCTCAATCGTTATATTTTACAATCGGCTCAAGAAGTTCAATTTCGGCTGGGTCACCGCACCAGCTTTAAAAAAAATCGCGAATGGATCGAAGCAGATTCAGAAGCACTTTCGTTATCGGAATGGGAAGATCTTAAAGATCTTTGCCTTCGCAGTGAAGAAAAAATATTTTTAGAAACCAAAGGTCATATTCGGGGAATTTTTTCGGATCAGAAAAACACCTGGATTTTTTCTTTTGTCGAATGGAAAGAAAATCTGAAAGCTTATTTTTCTTATGTTTCACCGGCAACGAACTTGAATCACATTCAAAATCCGGCCTATTTAGAAGCTTTGAAAAATAAAACGGGAATTCATATTATTTCAGGCTTTAAACAAAGTGGTAAATCGACATTGATTCGCGAGCTTGTCGATGATTTGAAACGAAATTCTCCGCAACAGATTGCTCTTCACTCAAATCCTTCCGTGCTGACT
>JACMMZ010000063.1 GCA_014378775.1 Pseudobdellovibrionaceae bacterium | reverse complement strand
ATGAAAAATTTGAAGGCCAACTGACAAGCGCGCGGGGAGAATTATATCTGCTGAATAACGATTTTGTTAATCTTTTAGGTGGGATTCAGTACACGGTTGAATCAATGGATAATGTCAGCAACAAGTTTGGTTCCCTTCAAGCCCGCGATCAGTACGAAGGTGCGTTTTTAAAATCCGATTTCAAACTAAGTCACGATTTTTTGCTTGAAGCTGGTGTTCGGCAAGAAAATACCAAAGGGCGGCCTTTAGCCAGTTCGTATCATGTTGGTCTTATTTGGAATGAAATGGTGAAATTTGAATACGCGACCGGATTTAAAACACCGTCTTTATTTCAATTGTACAGCAGTTATGGAAACCGTGATTTAAAACCTGAAACGGCAAAGAATTTGAGTCTTTCGCTGGAACATCATTTTAACGATCAGCTGTTTTCATCTTTGACGTTTTTTGATACGCAGTTTGAAAATCTCATCGATTTCTCGTTTGCCACAATGAAATATAATAATGTAGCGAAGACACGGACGGTGGGAATCGAATCCCAAACGACGGCGAATTTTTTGGACGGTGGAACTCGGGTTACTTTGGCCTTAGGCTATCAAGAGCCGCGCGATATCTCTCAGAATCAATGGCTTGTTCGCCGGCCACTTCGATCAGCCAGCCTAAAATTTTCCGCAGATTTAACTTCAAAGCTGGATAGCGGCGCAGAAGTGATTCATACCGGAGAAAAATTGGATAAATCAGGATCCCAATTTTTAACGGTGGAAGATTATACTTTGGTAAATATTTTCGGAAATTATAAAATATCAGATTTGGTTAGTGCTTTTGCTCGGGTAGAAAACCTTGAAGGTAAAACGTACCAAACGACTTACGGTTTTTATAATCAAGGAAGCCTGTATAAAGTCGGGGCGCAGTTCAATTTTTAATTGAACTGCTTACTTTCGCCATAAACTGGATGCGGCGTAAACGCCAAGGGCGACAGACGTTACAAAGCCGACAAAGCTTAAACCCGGAATTCCTGCCACCATCCAATGTGCGGGTTGCGAATAAAGTAAAGTGCTGGAGATAAGTAAGGCCGCAATCACTATACCTAAAAATAATAACGTAAATGATTTGAAAAATGTGTCTTTAAATTCGCTGAAATCTTCAAGTTGAATTTTAGATCTATAATCCGGCGAATTCATTTTTCTCATCATCAAATTTAACTGACGAGGTAAGGCTGAAACAAAATTTCTAGATTCACGGAAAATAAGGCTGGCTTCGTTAGCGACTTTCACGGGTTGTAAAAAATTTTCGGCCACTTCGTTGACCTGAGTTAGGGTGAAAGCCAAAAAATCAAAATCTTTTGAAATTTTCTGCCCTAAGGATTCAATCGAAATAATTGATTTAAAAAATAACATCAATTCTGTCGGAACACTTAATCCGTGTCTGGCCGCGACGCTTGATGAAGATAATAATATTTTACCCACATTTATATTTCTTAGAGTCAGGCCGAAATAAGGCGCAATGATGGCTTGTAGTTCTTTTGCAAAAAGATCCACGTTCACTTGGTCACTGTACGGAGCTAAATCGACGTATTCGTAGGCCAATCGCAAATAGTCTTCTTTAGATAATGCCATCAACATATTCACAATGGCGGATTGAGTCTTAAAATTAAGCCGTCCGACGACTCCAAAATCCACCAAGCCGATTTTATTATCTCTGAGGATAAAGAAATTACCGGGATGCAGATCACCATGGAAAAAGCCATCGACGAAAACCATTTTTAAGTAAGCTTTCAGTCCGATTTCAATAATTTTAGCCGGAGTCGAATTGTAGGTTTCAGCGATTTCCGAAAGATCGTGCATTTGACTTAACGGTTTTCCATCAATGGCTTGCATCGTAAGGACACGTTCGGTGGTTAGCGGAAAATGAACTTCGGGGATGATCACGTTCAAATTATCTTTAAAGTTTTCTTTGAAACGGCGAAGATTATTGGCTTCAACAATAAAATTAGTTTCCAGCTGCAAAGTTTTAAAATACTCATCGACCATGCCGACGGGATTAAACGGGCGTGCTTCCGGAATGTATTTTTCAATCAGCTCGGCGATAAAATAAAGGACATTGAGATCATCATTAATTTTAACTAAAATTCCCGGGCGCTGAACTTTGAGGACGACTTTTGCTCCGGATTGCAATTCGGCTAAGTGGACTTGCGCGATACTGGCGGAACCTAAAACATTTTCTGAAATCGATTTAAAATGTTTTTGCCAGTCAGTACCTAATTCTTCTGAAATCACGTCGGTGATGGTGTGAAAAGGTAAGGGTTGAACTTGATCATGAAGAATCGACATTTCGTCGATAAAATCCTGGGGCACCAGATCGGGGCGGGTCGCCAGCAACTGACCGAATTTAACGAAAGTAGGTCCGAGCTCTTCAAAACTCATTCGTAAACGGGTCGGTACAGAAAGCAATTCTTTTTCAGAATCTTTGGTTCCGGAATTTAAAAAATTACCGAGATTTATTCTTTCGACCAGATTGCTTAAACCGTGTTTTGCCAGAACCGCTAGGATGACCCGGAGTCTTCCCACATTTTTCAGAGTTTTCCCCAGCTTCAAAGGACTTAGCAGAAGACTTTTCGTTTGTTGACGATTTGTAGTTTGGTTTTTTGTCATGAGATGTTTCCGTGTGCTTCGTTTGATTTTTATCTAAATAATCTGATAAAGAACTGTAGCGAGGTTTGATCTCGTAATCATTTACGACTTCCGGTTTGTTCAGCTCAGTGTTTTTCTCGATGGTTCGTAGCCGCAAAGATTTTTTCAGACTGTCCGTGCTTTGCGGTGGCGGAGCCTTTTTCGTGATGGCCGGGAATGGCTTTCGGCTAGATCCTTTTTTTCCAAAAAAATCTAATTTTTTGTCTTCAAATTGACGATTGGTTTTGATCTCGGCTTTTTCGGGCCGGTAATTGCGATCACTTTTATCGTAAACTTTAGCGACCGTGCCTTCGGGGACAAAATTAATTTGTCCTTGCTCGATATCCACCATGCTGACGGTCACTTTAAGGCTGTCACCAATATTGTAAGCGTAACCGCTTTTTTTAGAAACCAGGCGCAGATTTTCTTCATCGTAAACCCATGTATTATTTGTACCTAAGTCTTCTAAGCGGATTAAGCCGTCGACATTATACTGTTTTAATAAAACGAATAATCCGAATTTTGTGATGGAGCTGATCATTCCGTCAAAAGTTTCGCCTTCCATCTTTTTCATAAAGCGGGCTTTTTTGATGGCTTGGATTTGACGTTCCGATTTCGCTGATCTTTGTTCACAAGCGGATAGCCACGTTCCGGCCGATTGGAGATCTTCGGCCGCTAACAAACGATAACCCGCCACACCAATTTGATTTTTAATTAATCGATGCACGATGAGATCAGGATATCTACGAATGGGTGATGTGAAGTGAGTGTAAAAATCAAAACCTAATCCAAAATGACCTAAATTATCTGTCGTGTACTTAGCTTGGCTCATGGAACGTAAAGTTAAAATATGAATGATGCTGGACTGGGGTTTCCCGTGAAAATCTTGTAAAGCCTTAGTCAGCTGCTTTTGTAGTTTTTCGCCAGAGAATTTGGCTTTAGATCCTAATTGGCCAATAAATTTTTGCAAGATGCTGATTTTCAAAGGGTCCGGTGGTTCATGGATGCGGTACATCGATGGAATATCTTTTCCACCTAGGTATTTCGCCACGGCCACATTGGCCGCCAACATCAGTTCTTCAATTAATCTGTGCGCAAACAAACGCTCTGACTTAATCACGTCGATCGGTTCACCCGTGCCATCGATGACTAATTCTGTTTCAGGAACTTCAAGATCTAATGATCCATCTTTAAATCGGCGTGCCATCAAAACTTTAGCTAAATCAGCACAACGAAGAATATTTTCTTTAACGTGATTAAATTTTTCTATATCGCGCCCGTCGACGACTTCTTGCGCCTCTCCGTAGGTTACGCGCGCTTTACTCTCGATGACCGCTTCAAAAAAATTTGAATTCATCATGGTGCCTTCGAAATCAAAATTCATTTCAGCCACTAAAGCCAGGCGGGGCACATGCGGGTTCAATGAACAAAGTCCGTTTGAAAGAGCTTCGGGTAACATCGGCAC
Organism: Pseudobdellovibrionaceae bacterium; assembly: GCA_014378775.1. GTDB lineage: Bacteria > Bdellovibrionota > Bdellovibrionia > Bdellovibrionales > Bdellovibrionaceae > Pseudobdellovibrio. Next base: position 934 of record JACMMZ010000063.1, on the reverse strand, counting down.
CACAAAATTAGGAAAATAAACCGATGTTCCGCGCTCGTAGGCGTCGGCATCCATGGCGGTTTCTGATTTTACGTAATGACTGACATCGGCGATAGCTACATACAGATGAAACCCATTTGGTTTAACTTCAGTGAAGACAGCGTCATCGAAATCTTTTGCGGTGGCACCATCGATCGTTATAATGTTAAGACCGCGAAGATCTTTACGATTTTTAAAATCAGCTTCCGTAGGATTACTGGAAAACTTTTTAGCTTCTTCCAATGTCGCTTTTGAAAAGACATCGGGAATATTTTGATTAATGATCACGCGGCGAATATCGTTCAGAGCACTATCGGCATCTCCGATAATTTCGACCACCTTACCGGTGAAAAGTTTTTTATCGACACGCGTTTCTCTGGAATCTTGTTCCGAAGCCTCAGGGTAAGAAATAATTTCCGCAGAAATGAGTTGTCCACTTTCTGCATTCATGGAATCTTCCATTTTAATGCGAAGATCTGCGCCCCAGCCTTTGCCTTCGTCTTTAATCATTCCATACTGATTGTCGTTTTTGTCTTTTAATATAAGAAAACGGCCTGCGATTTTTTTCTGGGCTCGTTCGTTGATGCGAATAATGTCGCCTTTAAATCGTCCATCGCGTTCTTGTTCAGCTACGATTGTAACTTTGTCGTTGGTCATCGCGCCTTGCATACTACTGGCAGGAACGAACACATCCGCATGCTCTGAATTCTCTGGAATAAAAAAACCGAATCCGTCAGGATGTCTTTTTATTAAACCGTCTAAAGTTTTTTTACTATTTTTAGAGGTTTGATTTGTAGAAGGAAGGCCCTTGAAGTTTTTGTTTAAGCTCTGCTTGTAGTTTCGACCCTGGTTTTTGCTCAGTTGAGTATCCTTTGTTTGAGATTTCTTTTTCGATTATGTCACACTTAGGATCGAT
>JACMMZ010000062.1 GCA_014378775.1 Pseudobdellovibrionaceae bacterium | reverse complement strand
CAGCTGCCGTTAAATATCCATTCACTGCAGTTGTTGCCGCCGCCATTGAAATGACCGGCGTTGATGTTCCAGTTGCTACGCTGACTGGTGCTGTCCCAGTCACGTTTGTCACTGTTCCGCCCGTACCGTTAGCTGATCCGATGTTCACCCAAGCTGTACCGCTATCGCGGTATGTAATTCCGGCTTGCGTATCGATATAAATTCTTCCGTCTAATCCAAACGCTGGACGACCAGCTGTGGTTCCAGATTGCATGGTGGTTACGATATTACCCGCACCGACACCGGCATTTTTCACACCGTCAGTAATTCCGTAACCAACTAATGTTGTCGGCGTCGCTGTAATTTTTGAAAATGCGACGTCATTTATTTTTGCATCGGTCACCGCTAAATTATTAATTTTCGAAGTGGTGATCGCGTTAGCTTGAATTGTTGCTGCGGCGGATCCAGGACCTGCGGCCACTACGTCACCCGATAAAGCTGTGATGTATGATCCTGCGGCTTGTTTGTTATTAAATGTGGTCCAGTCTGTTGATGTTAAAGCACCAGTTTGCGTGCTCGTCGCATTTTGTAAACTGATCACGCCTGCGGCCACTTGTAAGTTAGTTCCAACTTGCACGATACCTTTTGTCGCGCCCGTCGCGTCCGCGTAAGCGTTCGATGTCGTGGAAGTAATTCTACCTTTAGCATCGTAAGTAATACTTGGAACCGCTGTTGCTGATCCCACTGTTCCTGCTGTCACTGTAGTAACTAAAGTTGGATTGGGATAAGTTCCAGTTAAATCACCACCGGCAGCGCCTGATGGTGCAGTCGAAATTGTAGTTGGAACGTAATTTGTTCCGTTATATTGTAAAACTTGATTTAAGGTCGGAGAGGTTGCGACAACGTTCACTCCGCGAATGCGATCTACGCTTGTGGTTGAAGACGTACCGGTTACATCACCGGAAAAAGTTGATGCGGTTCCTAATTTATTATTAAAAATTGTAAAATCAGCCGCGGATAAAGCCCCGCGGTTTGCTCCGCTAGCTGTTGGTAAATTGAAACTATGATTTGATCCGCTTGATACGATATTAAAATCAGTTCCGGTTGTTCCGGCTGAAAAAGTCTGACTTGAAACAGCTAAACCATTTAATGAAGTAATACCTGCACCAGCCACACCTAATTCAATTGCTGCAGCACCATCCCAGTACATCATTTTGTTTGTAGTCGTATTGTACCACGTGCGACCTTGATCGCCCGCAACTAAAGCTGTGGTCAATGTGGTTTGCTGAGCCGTGGTTAATTGACTTAATCCAAAAGATTTATTTGCGGCCATTAATATATTACCTGAGTTGGTCATATTAAATCCACCCATATTAAGCGAACCCGTCATGGTATCACCGGCACGATTCACCGGGGTGTAACTTAAATTATTTTGTTTATTATTAAAAGTCACCCAGTCTGTCGAAGTTAAAGCACCGGTTAAAGTTGAAGATGCATTTTGTAAACTAATGACACCTGCTGCAACTTGTAAATTTGTTCCAACTTGCACAATACCTTTACTGGCACCGGTTGCATCTTGATAAGCGTTCGAAGTGGTTGAAGTAATTCTTCCTTTAGCATCGTAAGTAATACTTGGAACAGCTGAAGCTGATCCGATGGATCCGGCCGTTACTGTATTAGATAAATCGACAACTCCGGTTGCGCTCACCGATGCGATATCACCGGATAAAGCGGTGCTGGTTGCGACTGAGCCTGCGTTACCAACATAAATATTTCCTGGCGATAATGTCGAACTAATGGCATCAGTAATTCCGTAGCCACCAAGGGTTGTTGGCTTTCCCGTCAGTTTACTAAATGCCACATCATTAATTTTTGCATCCGTCACAGCTAAGTTATTTATTTTCGAAGTTGTGATCACGTTAGCTTGAATAGTTGAAGCCGCAGATCCGGGACCTGCTGCGACTACATCGCCGGTTAAAGCGGTGATGTAAGATCCGGCTGGTTGTTTATTATTAAAATTTGTAAAATCAGTCGCAGATAAATATCCATCTACTGCAGCTGTTGCCACTGCCATGGAAATGACTGGCGTGGTTGATCCTGAAACAACACTGATCGGAGCCGTACCCGTTACGTTAGTAACCGTACCACTTAATGGACTGCTCCAAGATAAAATACCGGCCGCGTCCGTGGTTAAGACTTGTCCGTTCGTACCTAAATTCTGCGGCAAAGTTAATATATAGTTTGATCCCGCCGTCGGGCGCACCAGCTTGGCCGATTTTGCATTTGTCGAATCGTAAATATAAACATTTTGGGTGGAATTATTAACCGATGAAATCGATTCAACCGCCACGTTTCCGGTGCCGTCTCGTTTAACAATGGTATTTGCCGTATTAAGGTTGGTGGCATTTAAAGTACTATCGACGCTGGCTGAAATCTGCGCCGCTGTTTTTGTTCCGACCGTAACTACCGTCGGATTTGGTAGTGTCCCCGATAAATCTCCACCTAATGTCGTCGCTGACTGAAAAGCACCAACGATACGACTGTCATTTCCGGCTGCTACCGATCCCGCAACGGTACCCACGTTAACGGATAATTGTGGTGTCGTTGAACCATTGATCACTGCTAAATAAGAATCGGCTGAGGTCACACTGGTGACAGATCCTCCGCCAAAAGCGACGGTTGATGGAACCCAGTTCGTTCCGTCAAATTTCAAAACTTGATTGGCCGTCGGCGCGGTACCAACTAACGGAACCCCTCGTAAGGCTGAAACAACCGTCGACCCTTGAGTCCCCGTCACATCACCGGATAAATTTCCAGAAAAACTTGCAGGCGTTCCAGGTGCGGCACAACTAAAAACGGTTCCATTAAATTGTAAAAAATTTCCACCGGTACAAGTCGTTACATCAGAAAATTTTGTATAAAGACTAGCGGCAAATCCACCCAGCTTCTTCGCATTTTCAGCTTCGTTAGCATAAAGTGCGTAAGGGACAGATTCGATATCCAATCCACCTAATGTTTGAAGACCGTTCACCGAGGTGAATTGCACAATTAATTTTCGATTTTCCGTCATCAAACTTGGGGTGTAATTTCCACCTTCGGCACAGGTCATGACATTTGAACCAGAATTACTAAACATGGAAAAATATGACAACGGACCAGAAGCTGGATGCGTCCTATTACCACTACCTAATTTAAGATTCACATCTCCGTTGGAAGTAGACATGTTAATATTTGGAAAGTCTTCCACATATAAGGTACATAAATTACCGGGATCACGATAAGAAAAAGTAAATGTCACCGAAGCATCTTGCATCGGCTGACCGTCAGGTTTTGTGATATGAGCTTGAAAATTTGAAGTCATCGGTGCAGCCAAAACGGAAATAGACATGAAAGAAATCATTATCTGAATTATGACGATGTGAAAATAATTCTGATTCCTGATTTTTTTCACTGTTGACTGCCTTTAGATGAAATCGAAACGCCGTAACCATTTTGTGTCGTTCGTTGATTATAATTTTGATTAAAGCTGCTTCCGACTTTGTAATTCACTTTATAGGCTGAAGACGTGGTCTCAGTTTGACCACCATTATTTACATCGTACCCGGTTGGTTGATTGAACAGATCCCTCTCGATGATGGTGATCAAAGAGTTTTTTCCAAACGGATTACAACTGGTTAAACCAAAAAGTAATGCACCATAAAAGAGAATCTTAAAATGTTGGGTTTTCCAAAATATCATACCAATCTTATCGACCGCATCCCGAAGAACTTGAGTCTTTTAACCGTTTTAGCAGTTTTAAACCGATAGATTTTGAAAAAAAACGTCTCATTAGTAAACGAAATTGAATAAACTAGACAAAGATAAAAAGGCACTTAAGTCTTGGTCTACTTTAGCCGACCAGACCTTGATTGAGGTGTTGTTTAAGTGAAATTTATTAAATCGAATTTAATCCTGCTGAGCTTTAATATCATGCTGTTGTCGATTTTGAGTTGTTCAAAATCAAGCTCGCAGTTAAATCTTCCCTCGCTCGCTTCACCGATTCCAGATCCCGCTTCTCAATTTCTCAGCGCCGATGGTGGGGCTGATCGTACGGTCTTTCAATCGACTATCACGCTACAGAGTTCAATTCAAAATGTGGCTGGAAATCCGTTGACGTATGCTTGGTCCAAACTTTCAGGATCAGGTAGCACCATCACATCTCCGAACACTAGCACAACATCTGTGACAAATTTGACTGCGGGAATTTACGTTTTTAGATTGTCCGTCAGTGACGGCGCGGAACAAATGGCGGTCGATGATATTACCGTGACTGTGAATTAAATTTATCTGGCGGGCTGCTGCTGAGGCCCCAATTTTCGTAAACGTAATTCTTGTAAATAAATAATTTCTTCTTCAGAGAATCCCGCAAGTCTTCGAAGATCCACCGCTACCGGCTCGAGTCTTTGCGGTAACTGCACCATTAATTTATCCATACGCTCAGAAAAATCAATGTTAGGATCTATTTTATTTAAATCACATATTTTACGGTACCAACGAGAGCCGAATTCCACATGACCAATTTCATCCGTGGTAATTTGCTGCACGGCTTTTTTCACGCTGGCGCAATCAATCAGAGCTAATCTTCGAAATAAAGTATCACCGGCATCCAATCCGCTTCCTTCTAAATAGCGATGAACAATCAGAATCCGGTCAAGAAGCGAATCTTTTTCCGAGGTGGCTCTGAATAAACTCTGATGAACCGGCCAATCACCCCACTTAGATCCCAGCTTTTCGATTTCCATTAAACACATTTCCAAATGAACCGATTCGGAAAGAGTAATTTGCAAGAGCTCTTCTTTAAATGCTAATGGTGCGTCCGCGAATTCGGTTAAAGTGCGAAGACCTAACTCCATCGCTTGCAGTTCAATACTGGCCAGATCATGCAGCATACGCGCTTGACCTAATGCTGTCGAAAATCCCGGCTTAGCCGGATGAAATTTAGGATGGACCATTTCGGCATCTCGAGCCGGCATAAATCCGGAATCTAAGGTGTTGGCCTGGTCTTGTTCCAAGATCTCGGTTGAATACTTTCGTAGCTTCGCAATTTTACGAAAGACATCGGGTTCATTAAAAATTGAAAGTGCGTGATTGACCTTAACCATGAATGTTTTATTATATCTTTAAATTTTCAGGGAGTCATTATGGGAAAAGGTTGGAAAGCCGCCGGCAAATCAGAAAGTGCGCAGAAAAAAGGGGCCTTATTTACTAAATTAGCCCGAGAAATTGCGGTCGCCAGTAAAACCGGTGGACCTGATCCAGCCATGAATGCCCGCCTGCGCATGGCCATTGATGCCGCTAAAAAAGAATCTTGTCCCAATGACACCATCGAGCGTGCCGTCAAAAAAGGCGCGGGGCTTTTAGACGATGGTAAAATTATTGAAGAACTCTCTTACGAAGGTTACGGTCCCCACGGTGTGGGCGTGATCGTGGAATGCCAAACCGATAACAAACATCGAACCGCGCCGGAAGTGCGCAGCGTATTTAAAAAGCATGACGGAAACTTAGGTGAAACAAACAGTGTAGCTTGGATGTTTAAAAGTGTCGGAGTGGTTGAGGCCACAAAATCGGGATCGTTTGATATCGATGAAGAAGCCATCGAAGCCGGCGCCGATGACGTATCAAAAAACACTGACGGAAGTTTTGAGTTTTTAACAGCGTTTGAAAATTTAGATGTTTTACAAAAAGCTCTGATTAGTCGAGGTTGGAAAATCACTTCCGCCGGATCATCATATAAAGCAAATAACATCACTGAGTTATCGGCGGAACAATTGAAAGACGTTGAAGAATTTTTAAATGCCGTGGATGATCTTGATGACACCCATAAGGTCTTTGCTACGATCTAGTTTTTAAATTTTGAACTAGATTTTAGCTACGCTTTTTTTTTTAAATTTTGATTTTTTCGGAGCGGCGGGTTTACTGCACTTTGGAAATTCCAGTTTTTCGTTATCAAAACTGTCCTCAATTTGGCAAGTGGCTAACGAAACCTTGAGCATGGTATAGCCGGTTTTCTCAGTATTTTTAAAATAGGGATAAATATAGTTTTTATATTCATCGATGTAATAATTAAAAGTGTCGATGTTGCCGTAAATATTCAGTTTTTCAAAGGGCCACTGACACTCTTTTTTGCCTAAATCATTTAAGATACTCACATTGTCTTCGATCACTACGCTGTGCTTCAAAGTTCCGAAAACTTGCTTTTTTTCTTTTGAGAGAAGCTTGTCTTCCTGCATGACTGCACAAACTTTAGGCGCTTCTTTAACTCTTCGATTCACAATACGGCCGGCGTGTGCCGTGTTTTCAAACATAAACGCGGAAGCCATGACAGCTAAAAGGGTTAATTTGTTTTTCATTCCTCTATTTTAGATTCTTAAAAAGTCGTGAGGCAACCCTAAAATAGCTATTTCGGGTTATTCTTAAGATATTTAAAGGCCATTGCGTAGTATTTAATCTGCTTGATCATAGAATAAAGTCCGTTCGAACGACTGGGGCTTAGACCAGTATCCAAACCAATCTCTTTTAAAAAATCGGGCTCATAAGTTAAAATTTCATCCGGACTCTCATGGTTGTAAATCGTGATCACTAAAGCCACCAAGCCTTTAACTAAAATCGCATCGCTATCCCCGCGAAAATCAATTTTACCATCCGGACTTAAATCGGCTTTCAACCACACTTGCGATTGGCAGCCTTTAACTTTGAGATCATCGGTTTTGAACTCATCCGACAAGCCCGGCCATTTTTTTCCCAAATTGATGATTTTTTCGTATTTCAATTCCCAATCAGTTTCTTCACCTGAAGCTGATTTCAATTGAGAAAAATCGTGAACTATTTTCTTGGATTTCTCATTCATGCTAGATTCTGATGCTTGATTATTCATATTTACATTGCACTCTGAGCCAATTAATACGAGAGTCTTCGCAGAATGACAAATAAATTATTTACCGACTTCCCCTTCGTTCCGGAAATTCAAAACGCCATTAAAAAAACCGGTTATGAAACTCCCACCCCGATTCAAATTCAAGCAATTCCCTATCTTTTAGACAATCGTGATTTGATTGGATGTGCTCAAACCGGAACCGGAAAAACCGCTGCTTTTGCCTTACCTCTTTTAAATAAACTAGCCGGTCGCAAGAAAAATATGGCGACTAAAAATGCGCAGAGTCTTATTCTGACACCGACCCGCGAACTTGCGGTGCAAATCGCGGAGAATTTTAAAGAGTACGGTTTGGGTCTTAATCTTCGCATGGCGTTAGCTTACGGCGGGGTGGCTATTGGTCCCCAAATTCGCTCGCTGCATGACGGAGTCGAGGTCCTCATCGCAACTCCGGGACGACTTTTGGATCTGATGCAGCAGAATAAAGTTTCACTCAAATTTGTAGAAACATTTATTCTAGATGAAGCCGACCGCATGTTGGACATGGGTTTTATTAATGACATCAAAAAAATTATTTCAAATCTTCCGCGCACCCGTCAGACTATTTTATTCTCAGCCACGATGCCAAAAGAAATTGAAGCTTTAGCAAATTCCATGTTGATTAATCCGGTCCGCGTCGACGTGGCGCCGCCCGCGACCACGGCCGAAAAAGTTGAACAAATTGTCATGCTGGTTGAAACCGCGCACAAACGTGATCTTCTTCGTCATCTTTTAGGAAAACCGGAATTTAAGCGCGTGATTGTTTTCACTCGAACAAAGCACGGGGCTAATCGTGTAGCCGAAGTTCTGAATAAAAATAAAATTTCTTGTGATGCCATTCACGGTAATAAATCTCAAAATGCGCGCCTCAGATCCATCGAGAATTTAAAAGCGGGCAAAATCCAGGTGCTGATTGCGACCGACGTGGCAGCACGCGGAATTGATATCGACAACATCACCCACGTGATCAATTACGATATTCCTAACGTGGCTGAAAGCTATGTTCACCGCATCGGACGAACGGCCCGAGCCGGAACTGAAGGCATTGCCATTTCATTTTGTGATGTGGAAGAAAAATCTTTTATTTTTGATATTGAAAAAACCATCAAAATGAAAATTCCGGTAGATAAAAAGCATCCTTATCATTCGGTCAAAGTGGAGCAAGCTCCGCTGATATCAAAAGGTAAAGCCAAAGCCCAAATTGAGCGAACGACCAATGAGCGCCATAATAAATATCGAAAACTTCGTAAAGTTTTTGGAAGCGCTAAGGGATCAACCCGTAAGTAATTTTTATAAATAGCGGAGCTAACATGAATTCAAAAAGCATTAACTCTCCTGAACAAAGACTCCGTGACCTTCAGCACTTTGGTGAAGAAGGTGGAGTCATTCCCGTCATTGACTTAGCGGCGACCACGACATTTTTAAATCCTAAAGATATGGAGCAAACTTTTCTCGGTGAAAAAGAAGGTTGCTATCTTTACTCTCGTCATTCAAATCCCACAGTAAATATGTTCTCTCTCAAAATGGCCGCCTTAGAAAATACCGAAAGTGCTTTAGGCGTTTCGTCTGGAATGGCCGCAATCGCTTGTAGTTTGGAACAGCTGATGCCGAATGGCGGAGAAATTATCAGCTCCATGACGGTTTACGGCGGAACCTATGCTTTGTTTAAAAACGTCTTTCCCAAGCAAGGTATCAAGACTCATTTTGTAGATATTAATGATTTCTCAGCGGTAGAATCTTTAATTAATTCAAACACAAAAGTTCTTTACGCCGAAACAATCAGTAATCCCCTTTTGAAACTGGCGAATATTAAAAAATTATCGGCTTTAGCTGCGAAACATAATTTAAAATTAGTCATCGATAATACTTTCTCTCCGTGTTTAGTTACCCCGTTTGACTTGGGCGCCGATGTGGTGATTCATTCCTGTACTAAATTTATCTCAGGGTCATCAGACATGATCGCCGGCGTGATCTGCGGAACGAAAGATTTTATCGCCAGTCTTCGCGATGTGAATACTGGTGCTGTTATGTTAAAAGGTCCGATTATGGATGCGCGGATCGCTCACGAACTTTATTTACGGTTAGATCACTTACCGGTGCGCATCCGGGCCCATTCAGCGGCCGCTCAGTATTTTGCAGAAGGTTTAGAAAAAAATAATATTCCGGTGATTTATCCTGGATTAAAAAGTCACCCTCAGCATAATGATTACGTCAGTCAGCTGAATCCGACTTACGGTTTTGGTGGAATGATCGCGATCACCATTGAGTCCGCGGAAAAATCCATGCTTTTAGCCCAAAAACTTCAAACGGAAAAATTTGGGCTTTACGCCGTATCATTAGGATTTTCACGGACCTTGATGACGGTCCCGGCCATTACTACTTCCAGCGAAATAAGCCGCGAGGATCAATTAAAAATGAATTTACCTCAGGGTTTACTACGACTAAGTCTTGGCTACGTGGGTGATCACCAAGTACTCTTAGAGCGCTTTTTAAATGTGTATAAACAAGTTATCGGATAACTGATATTCATGAATATCTTGCATGTGCTTTCACAGAAAGAACTCACCGGCGCCGAAGTTTACGCCTCATCTTTGATCGATGCGCAAATTCAATCAGGGCATCAAGTGTATCAGGTATCAAACGGATTTTTTAATCCAAATGGGGCTTATCAAATTCAATTACCGGTTGAGACCAAAGGTTTTTCATTTTGGAAATCAGTCTTAGCCCTTCGTCAAATTTTACAAGCTAAAAAAATTCACGTCATTCACGGACACTCCCGAGCGGCAGCGAAACTCGTTTTCTACGCGCGTTTAGGCTTAAAGATAGGGTTTGTATCCAGTGTTCATGGTCGCCAACATGTCAGCCTTTCTAAAAAAATATTGAATCAATATGGCGATTTTATCATTCCCGTTTGTGAAAAAATAGCCGATCAGTTAAAAAATGAATTTAATTATTCCGACCGTCGGATAAAAATTATTCCCAATTCTATTGATAGCTTAAAATTTAAATTTAAATCACATCTTAAACTCGATATAAAGCGCGAACTTAAAATTGCTGTCATCGGACGAACCTCGGGACCTAAGAAAATTCGTACTGAGATTTTTATCGACGGATTCTCCAAACTTCTGGATCAAAAAAACCTATCTTATCGATTCACATTAATCGGTGGGAATTTAAAAATTCCCGGGCCGGTCGAAGTTATTTCATCATTAGATATCAACTCAGACGTTTTACAAAATTATGACCTTATTTGTGGCTCGGGCCGAGTCGCCATCGAAGCTTTATTATCCGGGGTCCCGTGCATCGCTTTTGGTGAAACTGAATACGTCGGTTTAATCACGGAAAAAAACTTTGAATCAGCCTGTAGGTCAAATTTTGGCGATATCTCTGATCATTTTAATTTACCGCACTTTGATCTGTTTCAAGCTCAGAAAGATTTAGAACTGCTTTTGGCCAACACCGTTGATTTCCAAATGTTAGCTGACTTAACTTCGTCGCGATTTTCTTTAGATGCGGTTTCGAAAAAAATTATTCGCCTTTATGAATCGGCCTATTTTATACGAAATTACCGTCGGTGGATTCCAATTCTTATGTATCACAAAATTCCCGATGAAAATTTAACCTCACAGCACAAAATCTACGTGAATAAGAATAATTTCGCTCGTCATTTGAAAACGTTTAAGTCTCTGGGTCTCACCACGATAACCTTTAATGAATTATCGCTGTATCGAAAGGCACTGAAACCTTTCACCCTATTCCCAAAAAATCCGCTGATCCTGACGTTCGATGATGGCTATGAAGACAATCTTAAAAATGCTAATATTGAACTTCAAAAAAATAATATGAAAGCGCATATTTATTTATTGGCCGAATCGACTATCGCCAGTAACGAATGGGATCATAAAACTGAAACATCAGAGAAACACAAAATTATTTCTGGTTCAGATCGCCTGCTGTGGAAAAGTAGTCAGTTTACCATTGGGTCACACGGTTTAAGTCATCAACGTCTTCCAGGCATGTCGACTGAAGATAAAAAAACTGAACTTTCTGATTCGAAGCAAAAATTAGAATCCGAATTTGATCAACCCGTAATTTCTTACGCTTACACTTACGGCGATACCAATCCTGAATGTGCCGAGCTCGCTGAAACGTGCGGATATGAATACGCGCTGAATACCGATACCGGGGGCCTTTTATTAGAAGAAAAACCCTACGCTATTTTTCGGGTAAATATTTTTCCCGACGAGACTTTCACCTCACTGTGGAAAAAAACACGCAAGTGGTATCGCCAGTATTATTTCTATAAAAGAAAAAAATAGGTACGGCGTTCTTTTTCCGCCAATGTCAGCGTTTTGAGAGCTAAACTATTTCGGTTTCAAGTCTGTTTTTTCGACCATCGCGACCGCGGCCGAATTTAAACTCTTTCCTTTTCAATGCTTTACGAATTTGCTCTTTAATGTCAGTCGATGAGTAGTCTTGGTTGAGCCAATCTAAACACTGATTTGGATCACTAAATAAAATTAAATCTTCCACGAGTGGAATCATTGCTTTTGATTTTCCTAATAGTGAATGAAGAGTTGAGAAATAATAATCCTCGACATTTCTAACCAATCCCGCCTCAACGGGATTTCTGTAAATGTACTTGTAAGCGTGATGAAAAGAATTTTGACTTTTAAGAATTGAATAACGGTAAGGTGCTCCGTAAGTCTGATTTATTCGGCCAGCTAACCTCGTCAATCGGCAGCTCGTTTCACGCATGAAGTATCTCATTCCGCGATCTAAGTTAGATTCAGGAGTTTTCACGATGAGATAAAAATGATTCTCCATTAAAACAAAACAAAAAAATTCAAATTGAAAGGCGTGCTTAAGAAAAAAAAGATAATCTGTAAAAATATTCCATACTTCTTCAATTGGTAATTCGAACCAGTCTTTTTTAAGACAACGGGCCGTCACGTAATAATATTCCGAAGAAGTGCGTCTAAAATTTTTTTTTGTCATTGCCGAAGCAAATGCAAAACATCTGTCAGCTTTTCAGTTCTTTCAAGTGGATTTGGCAAAACCTCTGTCCGGATTTCTAGCTTAAAACGCTTATACAGGCGGAAAAAGAACGCCGTACCTTAGCTGAAAAGATGATTGACTCCCACTGCTAGGGCGTAAGCCACGACATTACTTATCGATAATTGCGCCACCGCCGCCATCAAACTTCCGGTTTCTTTCCTAATAATAGCGAAGGTGGCTAAACACTGAAGGGCGATCATAAAGAAAACAATTAAACCTAAACTTGAACCTAAAGTAAAAACGGGTTTCCCGTCAGGAAATGTAGCCGTTTTCATTTTCTGAAGTAAGCCTTGCTGCTGAACGTCCTCATCTCCGGTTGCATTAAAGATCACCGCCAAAGATGATACAAAAACTTCCCGCGCGGCAAAAGCTGAGATAATTCCAAAACCCGCGCGCCAATCAAGACCCATCGGTTTAAATACCGGCTCGATGGCTTGTCCTAGTTGAGCGGCGTAACTGTGCTCAGCGATCTTGGTGATTTCGGCCCCGTCGACGGTATGTCGCGGAAAATTGGTGGCAAACCAAATGACCACCGACAAAACAAAAATAATGGGTCCGGCTTCTTTAAGAAAAGATTTCGAGCGATCAAATCCGTAGGTCAAAATAATTTTAAGTTTCGGACGGCGGTACAATGGAAAATCCATCATTAATTTGGGTTTTTCATCGGAATAAATCAATTTTGATAAAATTCCGGAAACAATCGCGCTGACCAGTATGGATAGAAAATACAACACGGACATATAAAATCCGGTCAATAAATAATTATCCTTTCCAATTAAAAAAGCCAACATCAAACTGTATACCGGAATACGCGCCGAACAAAGTAACAGCGGAATTAACGACTGCGCTAAAAACTTTTCTTTACGTGAGGAAATATTTCGCGTGGCAATGATGGCCGGTATGGCACAACCAAAACCCGAAAGCATCGGTACAAAAGATCTTCCACCCAGTCCAATTACGGACATCGGTTTATCAATCAGGGCCGCCACCCGAGCTAAGTAACCTGAACTTTCTAAAAGATACATTAAGGAAAAAAGAATAAAAATTTGCGGAAGAAAAACGGCTACACCACCGACGGCCGCCATAATTCCATCTGCAAAAAAATCTCCGACGAGGCCAGGAATTTGTGTTTTGATAAACGTGCCAGTTATGGCAAAGCCCGCTTCAGTCCAATCCATAAACGGAGCGGCCAGCAAATAAACTGACGAAAATAAAATAGTCATACTTAAGAAGAAAAAGACAAACCCAAAAAAAGGATGCAAGAGCAATCGATCGACCGCGATGGTGGGACCCAAGATTTTTTCATCGGCTCTTACGTATTTTAATTGATTGAGTGTATCTTGAACCCAAACATTGTTTTCAATGTGTTTGGGTTCATTCCAGACTGCAAAATCAGCTCCGCTAACAAAAGTATGAGCCAGCTTTTCATCATTAAAAATTTGAACAATTTCTGGAAGGCCTTTTCCAAAGATCCCCTCAAACCCCACCGCATCCACTTTCAAAACATCTTGCAGCTTTTGAAGATCCATGGGCTGTTTATTTTTGATCATAATATCTGTCATGGTCAGAACAATTTTAAATGGCATGCCGGAGTCTTTAAGTTGTTTAACCAAATGAAGCTGGCGTGAAATCTGGGTGATATCCAAAACTAATAAAACCACATTTACTTTTAATTTGGCATTTTTGAGTACGTTGATGGTCACTTGCTCATCGGCTGACTGAGGATGAAGCGAATAAACCCCAGGCGTATCAATAAAATTAATTTCGACTTGATCCGTTTTGGCTAAATTTGGAATTACCCGTCCCTTTGAATATTCCACGGTGGATCCAGGGTAATTGACAGTTTTATATTTTGATCCAGTTAGCCAATTGTAAAGAGTGGTTTTACCCGAGTTCGGGTAACCCACTAGGGCTACGTTTAAAATCTCAGGCATGACATCTCCGCTTTATTTAATGCCACCATCGAGCCATTGAACTGCAAGACGTAAACGGATTTAAAACTGATGATATTGATCACTTTAATTAACGTGCCTTCAAAAATTCCCAGATCCCGTAATCTTTGGATGACTTGCGGATCTTGGGACACAATTTCTTTAAGTGGATAGGATTGATCAATGGCGACTTTGATTTGCATAATTCATTTACCCCTTAAAGCCGGGCTAAAACAATGCTAAATATGTAAGTGAAAGCTTAATGAAAAAGGAAAAATCCTAAGCGGTTAATACGGTTGTGGCCGACTGGCCCCGGGTTTCTTCCACCGTGACTTCAATTCTAGACACGGGACTGTCGCTAAAATCACTCATAAGACCCTGAGCGAAAATTTGAGATAATTGCTCTACACTGGTATTGGTGATTGGTAACCAAACTGTTTCATTTTTTGGTAAAGAGTAAAATCGATCCCGGAAATTAATTTCGTAATTTTTATTATCTGCGCTGAGACGGTATTTCATATCCGGATGCTTTTCTGGCAAAATCACATGTTCATCCCAAAGATCACAGCGCTTTTTAACTTTAGTTTTCACATCGGCAAAATCAATGAAGTAGCCCTTTTTTTCAAAATTAAAATCGGCCTTAGGGTAAATAACCACTGCGACTTGATAATTATGCCCGTGAAGCATTTCTGCATGTTGATCATCAAAAATAAGAAAATGGGCGCTGGAAAATTTAAAATTTTGCTTAGCGAGATTCAAATAAGTCTGATTCATTTTATCTTCCTCAGTTAAAAAAATTGGAATTAACTTGGACCGGTTGATCTTGGTACTTTTGGTTGAGCTTTTGAAGCTCTTCAGCTGATGTATCTGACGGAATAACCCCGTCTTGGTATAGCATTACTACGGTGGAACCCATTCTGAACATGCCGAGCTCTTCGCCGCGCTTAACGGAAATATTTAAGTTCGGTTTAATTAAAGGCTTGAACACACTGAACTGATTGCCCTTAATTTCGGGCATGAATGACAATTCAATATATCCGACATTTGTCGCTCCGACGAAAACCACATTCACCAAACCACGGTCCGTTTTAATTTCGACCGAGACTCGTTCGTTGATCGAGAACATTTCTTCAATATTTTCGGTGGACCATTTGTTCACCGGCCAAAGCATGCCTGGGATATGCGTCACTTTGGTGATGACTCCATCGACCGGGCTATGGACCCGGTGATAATCTGTCGGACATAAATAATACGTCACAAAAAATCCATTTCCATATTTTTGAAGGGCTTCCGGATCTTGAACAAAATCGACGGCTTTGTAAAATTTACCCTTCGCTTGAATGAGATTTCCATTTTCAATTCGCGCTAATTGCGTGATCACGGAATCCGCCGGATGCAAGGCCCAGTTAGAACCCAGCGGACGTATCCCCGATTTTAAGCGCCGTACGAAAAAATCCCCAAGACTTTCGTAATCGGATACAGGTTTTTCGGCCTCGTTGATTTTAATATTGTAAAATTTGGAAAAAATTTGGATCACTGGAATCCAAATAAAACGAGGTAATGGTAAATGAACCAACTTCCCCATTAAATAACTGAGGTGATTTTTGGGAAGGTATCGTGTAATTGATGACATAGTTAGATGAGTACCTTAAAATGAAATAAATGTCTAAGATAATCAAAGATCTCAAAATCAAAATAGACGACAATCTCGAAGAGCATTTGGCGTGGTTAGAACCTAACTACGGTGAATACCGCATTCTTCGTCAATCAGTCGATGCACGGCAAAAACATTCGCCGCATTTTGTGTACACGCTTGAATTATCCGACAAAAATGAAAAACTCAAAACGGAACCATTCGAATTAGAGCGCATCAATTTTGATGCAAATAAACATCAAAAGCCAATTGTCATCGGCACTGGACCTGCAGGATTATTTGCAGCACTCAGGCTAGTTGAACAAGGAGTTCCCTGTTTGCTGTTTGAACGCGGATCTGAATCGTCCGAGCGGATAAAAGGCATTAATAAATTTTGGCGCTACGGTCAGCTGGATCCAAAAAATAATGTTTGTTATGGCGAAGGCGGAGCGGGTCTTTATTCCGACGGAAAATTGATTACTCGAATTAAATCAGATCACATTCCTTACGTTCTGAACCGCTTAGTCCAATTCGGAGCTCCGGCCGAAATTCAGTGGCTCTCGAATCCTCATGTCGGTTCAGATAAAATTCGACGCGTGATTCCTAAAATTCGTGATTACCTCAAATCCCAGGGATGTGAAATATTTTATGATTCGCAAATTACCGAACTGATCTACGGAGACAAATGTATTAAAGGGGTTAAAACCATTCAAGGTGATGTTTATTATTCGGATCACGTGGTTTTATCCACCGGACATTCAGCTGAAGACATGCTTCAGCACTTGATCGAATCGAATGTGTTTGTCGAAGGGAAATCTTTTGCCATGGGCCTGCGGGTGGAACACCCGCAAAAATTAATTAACAAAATTCAATACCGTGAATACTCGGAACATCCCAAATTAGGTTCCGCCAATTACAAACTGGTTCACCATGATAAATCTTCGGGAATCGGTGTTTACAGTTTTTGTATGTGTCCTGGCGGCTACGTGCTTTCCAGTGGAACTGAAAAAGACGCAGTAGTCGTGAATGGCATGAGTAATTTTAATCGAAATTCCCCCTATGCGAACGCGGCCATCGTCGTCAGTATCCAGCATGATAAATTATTTCCCGGTGATCTGATGGGCGGAATGAAACTTCGAAAACAATTAGAAACCGACGCTTTTAAAGCCATTCAAAATGCCGGCGGCACGAAAGAACTTCCTGCGCAGAACCTGATGTCATTTATGACGGGCCAAGCAAAGAAAAATAATCTCAATAACGGAACATCATCCCCGTCCGGGATTAAACCGATCATGCTGAATGAAATGCTTCCGAAATTTATGTACCAAAAAATTCAAGAGGGTATTGAAAAATTTAACGCCAACATGAAGGGTTTTATTTCTGAAGAAGCTCAGCTTTACGGTGTGGAATCCAGAACCTCATGTCCGCTTCGCGTGACTCGTCATGATGAATCGTTAGAAAGTATTTCACACGCAGGTCTTTATCCGTGCGGCGAAGGTGCTGGTTATGCCGGTGGTATTACAAGTGCTGCTTGTGACGGGATCAAT
>JACMMZ010000061.1 GCA_014378775.1 Pseudobdellovibrionaceae bacterium | reverse complement strand
TACTGGCTCCAAAAGCAAGAATTTTACGATCCATTTAATGGCCCCCTTAAGGTAAATCTGAGGTGTAACTTTTATCCTTATTTTCCATGTTTTCTTAAAGACTACTAGCTATTTTTGGTCTTATCTGACATTACGCTTAACAATCCGGTCAAAAAGAGTATAAACAGAGCTTTTAAGGATACATTATGAATTCATTTACAGATTTCGGATTGCTGCGGACGTTGATTAATACACTCAAAGAAAATGGCATCCAAAAGCCTACCGAAATTCAGGCCCAAGCCATTCCGTTGATCATGTCAAAACAATCCGTAGTCGGCGTTTCCGAAACGGGCAGTGGAAAAACGTTAACTTACGCCTTACCCATTCTTCATGCCTTAAAATCTTTAGAAGATGATGGAAATCCCGTAACGGAAAACGCGTCTCCGCGCGCAGTGATTATGGTTCCTACCCGCGAACTTGGCGAACAAGTCGCCAAAGTTTTTAAGATATTTACCCACGGCACGCGTCTTCGCGTTCGACCCGCCTTAGGCGGAATGTCTTTCGAACAGGCTCGCCGAAATATTTCCTCTCCGTTTGAAATTTTATTAGCCACTCCGGGCCGATTGGTGCAGCTGTTAGAAAAAGAACTGATTCAATTGCACGACGTGCGGATGCTCGTTTTCGATGAGGCCGATCAAATGCTGGATCAAGGTTTTTTACCGGACTCGGATCACATCGTAGATTCCTGTCCGAAAGATGTTCACCTTTCCTTATTTTCGGCCACAGTTTCTAAAGCCGTGCAAGAATTAATGAATAGCCTTTTTTCCAAAGCCGAAGTGATTCGCAGCACTGGTAGCGGAAAGGTGACTAAATCTTTAGTGACTGATAATCGCACCGTCGTTGATGGAAAACGCTGGCCGGTGTTAGAAAAGGTTTTACGAATTCCGCTCAAGAAAAATCAGGGCGGAACTATTCTTTTTACTAACACCCGTGAACAATGCGACAAACTAGCTCAGGAACTAAAAGATCATGGCTACCCCTGTGCTGTTTACCGAGGTGAAATGGATAAAAATGAACGCCGATCTAATTTAAAAAAGTTTCGTACCGGTGAAATTGATTTATTAGTTTCAACTGACTTAGCCGCACGGGGCTTAGACGTCGAACACGTCGGCCGCGTGATTAACTATCATTTACCTGAACAAAAAGAAAATTACCTCCACCGTGCCGGTCGTACGGCGCGGGCCGGTCGATCTGGCATTGTGGTTAACCTTGTGACCGAACGTGACCAGAGATTAATCGCTAGCTTAGAGGGTAAAAAATACGAAATCAAAAAAGGGCGAACCGATAACCCTTTCCGATCGGCTAAAATTAAAGAAGATTTTCCGGAAAGCCCCACTTCGGCAGTCCCGATAAAAATCAAATCGAATGAATATAAAACTAAATCGACTTTGGAAGAAAATAACTTTGTCAAAAAACCAGTGAAATCAAAATTTGAAAAATCAGATAAGAAAAGTTTTAAAAAATCTGCACCGCGCATTTCCGATAAAGAAGCTCGCTATGAAAAACTTAAGCCAAAAGTAAAAACTCAGCTAAAAACCAAACCCAAATTTGATGAAAAAAAGCCAGTTAAGGGAAATACAAAATTTTTGAAAAGCGTAAAACCGGGAAAGCGTCATGGTCAATAATGATGTCATGCGAAGTATTCGCTATATTTTAAACGTAGGCTCAAAACAGATCTTGGACATTGTTGCTTTGTCTGGATTGAAGTTGAATCTGAATCAAGTGTCAGATTTCTTGTTGGACGAAACTGCCGCCAGCTATTTGCCGTGCGATGATTTAGTTATGGCTCATTTTCTGGATGGCCTTATTTATTTGAAGCGTGGCAAAGACGTTTCGCGACCACCTCTTCCGTTTGAATTTCCAATTTCCAATAATTTAGTTCTGAAAAAATTAAAAGTCGCTTTTCTTCTTAAAGAAGAAGATATGCATGATATTCTAAAACACGCCGACTACCCATTGGGTCGCAGTGAGGTGAGCGCTTTTCTGCGGAAGCGAAATCATGAAAACTACCGCGAATGCGGAGATCAAGTTTTGCGTTACTTTTTAAAAGGATTAGCCACACGCGAGCACAGCTTTAAACCAATCCCGCCTAAATAATACGCTTTTGTTTGTCTTGAAATAATACTACTAGAAATTCATCAAAAATCTTTGCATGATCAACTAAACATTATGCCAGTGAGGGTCTATGCTGAAATGGATTTTTCTTGTAACTTTATGTGGATCGTTTGTGAGCGCAAATATGAAAAAGCCTCTTATCATCGGGCACCGCGGAGCCTGCGGGCATCGACCAGAACACACTCTGGAATCTTATAAATTAGCGATCGCCATGGGGGCAGACTACGTCGAACCTGATTTGGTCAGCACCAAGGATCACGTCTTGATCGCCCGTCATGAAAATGAAATCGGCGAAACGACGGACGTGGCAACAAAATTCCCGGACCGCAAAACCACAAAAACCATCGACGGACAAAAGAAAAACGGATGGTTCACCGAAGATTTCACATTGAAAGAAATTAAAACCTTACGCGCCAAGGAAAGATTAGAATTTCGAGATCACAGCTATGATGGGAAATTCGAAATACCAACATTTGAAGAAATTTTGACACTCGTAAAAGATGAATCAAGCAGATTAAAGAAACCTATCGGCATTTATCCTGAAACGAAGCACCCAAGTTATTTTCAAAATATAAACTTAGCTTTAGAAGAGCCGCTGGTTGATTTACTCAAAAAATATAAAATAAATGAAAAAAAATCATTAGTTTTTATTCAATCTTTTGAATTAACGAATTTGAAAAAATTGAAAAAAATGACACTAGTTCCGTTAATTTATCTTATCGACGATCCTGATGTGGTCCCCTTCGATCATGTCCTGGCAAAAGATCAGCGCACCTATTCGGATATGTTAAAGCCAAAAAATTTAAAAGAAATCAGCTTAACTGCTTCTGGCATCGGGCCCTACAAACGTTACATCCTTCCTTCTGATAGTACGAATCACGCGTTAGCCCCAACAAAACTGATTGAAGAGGCGCACGCCGTCGGTCTGAAAGTTCATCCCTACACTTTTCGTAGCGAAACAAAATATTTATTAGCCGATTATAAAAATGATCCATCTGCCGAATACCAAGAATTTTTTAGACTCGGAGTAGATGGCTTGTTCACTGATTTTCCCGATGCCGCAATTCGGGCTTGGACAGAAATGCCGAAAGGGAAAAATAAATGACGCGTCCAATTTTAGTATTAGCTTTAGTGGCGACACTTTTCTCGTGCACAAAAAAAGATGATGCATCGATAATTTGGATCTACACATCGCTGTATAAAGACACCGTAATCGATGTGCAAACACAATTAGAAAAAGCTTTTCCGGATGTCAAAGTCCAGTTTTACCAAGCTGGATCTGAAGAAGTCGCGGCCAAAGTTCAAGCGGAAAACCTTTCCGGAAAAATTCAAGCTGATATTCTTATTTCATCAGATCGTTTTTGGTATGAAGATATGAGTGAGCAAAAAAAATTAGTGGCTTACAAGCCTCAAGGTAGCGACCAGGTAGATGCGGTATTTAAACATCCCGATAATTTCTACACCACCGTCAGTTTCCCTATTATGGTTATAGCCTACAACAGTGAAACAATCGAAGCCAAAAATGCGCCCAAAACATTTAAAGAATTAACAGATAATAAGTGGAAAGATAAAGTCTCTATCGGCAGTCCTTTGGCTTCCGGCACTAGTTTCACGACAGTTTCATTTTTGGTGGAAAAATACGGATGGGATTATTTCTCAGTTTTAAGAAAAAATAATTTGATTGCGGAGGGTGGTAATTCCGGTGTGGTTCGACGTCTTCAAAGTGGCGAGCGACCGGTGGGAATCGTGTTGATGGAAAACATTCTGCGTTTAGAAAAAACCGATCCTCGCATAAAATATATTATCCCGGCTGACGGCGCCGTCATTCAAACTAACGTGATGGCATTAGTCAAAAAAGAAAAAAATTCCACCAACGCGCAGAAAATTGCAGATTGGTTTTTCACAACGTCTGGCCAAACAGCTTTAACCAAGTCCTTCATGTATTCGGGTAATAATTCCGTGAAACTTTCCGGCGCTCCAGAGTGGAATAACCTACTCAAGACCGCTCCATCTTGGACTCGTGAATTCATTTCAAAAACGATGAAAGATCGCGAAAAAATAAAAGATCAATTTTCAAAAATTATTTTCTGATGAAAAAAATATTCTATGTCGTGAGTCTGATTTTAGTTGCGGGATTCTTCGTAGCTCCCTTGGGATACATGTTTCTGAAACCCACTTTTAATGATCTTGCGCAAATTCTTCGAAGTGAGAACACGCTTAAAGCAGCTCAGAATACTTTTCTGGTATCAACAACCGTTAGTGTATTTTGTCTTTTGCTAGGTCTTCCCTTGGCTTGGCTTTTGACCCGCACCGATCTTCCGTTTAAAAATCAGCTTCGATCCTTATTTTGCCTACCCTACGCTATTCCGCCGTTTGTCGGCGCCATCGGCTGGATTATATTAGCCAATCCCAACAGTGGCGTATTGAATCAATGGTTCGGATTTCATTTAAATATTTATTCTTTTTGGGGATTAGTCTTCGTCGAAACGAGTTTTCTTTTTACTTTTGTTTTATTGACGGCTCTGACCGTGTTAGACCGCATGGACTCCTCATTAGAAGAGGCCGCCCGTCTTTCTGGAGCCAATGGTTTTCGAGTTTTTATGGATATTGGATTACCGTTGTTAAAACCAGCTATCGTCAGCGGGTTTATTCTTTCGTTTTTGTCAACGGCAGCAAGTTTTGGAGTTCCCGCTCTGATTGGTGGGCCAGCAAGGTTGTATTTATTCACAACGCAAATTTACACCTACCAGCGAATGGGAACGACCAGCGGCCTGCAAATGAGCATCGCCGTTTCGGTGCTGTTAGGTTTAGTTACGTTAAGTTTATTATTTCTGTCGCAAAAAGTTTTTGGACAAAATAAAAATTACACGATTGGCGGGAAAACTGCTAGGCCTTCGTTGGTTCCCCTTTTGAAATGGAAATTTCCGATAACAGCCATACTGATTTCTTTATTCTCCATCATTTTTATTTTTCCTTTGTTTGGAATTCTGCTTTCCTCTTTAAGTCAAGTTCAAGGAGTTTGGAATTTTTCTGATTTAAGTTTTGCAAATTACATTCGTGTTTTGTTCAAAACGGAAGAAACTTTACGCGCTTTAACCCAGTCGTTTGTTCTGGGTTTAGGAGCCGCACTGATTTGCACGGTGTTTGCATTCTTTTTTAATTATTTTATTTACCGCACAAGCTTGAAAGGCCGAAGCGCAGCGCAGTTAGCTTTAAGTATTCCTTTTTCGACTCCGGGAACGGTTTTAGCTTTGGCTATAATTTTAACCTTCAGCCAAGGCTATTTTGGAATGGGTCCTTCGTTATATAATACCTTAGCGCTTATTTTAATAGCTTACGTCATCAAGTACGCAAGCTTAAGTATGAAAACAATTGGAGATGGCTATCAGCAGATTCATCCGTCACTGGAAGAAGCCGCTCGGATTTCCGGAGCCGGTTGGTGGCACGTGATGATGACCATTTATCGTCCGATTTTAAAAACGGCCTTAATGGCGTCAATGTTTCTCGTGTTTATGCCAGTGATCAGCGAATTGACCATGACCATTTTACTAACGGGTCCTGGTTTGGAAACGATTGGAACTTTGATTTTTCAATTTCAGGAGTATTCTGATATGGGCGGGGGCGGAGCATCGGTTTTATCCGTGCTGGTTGTGGCTTTCGTCTTAACACTTAATTTAAGTCTCAAAATTATTTCTAAAGGGCGGTATGGATTATGAGTCAAGTCACTTTTAATCAAGTCAGTAAAGAGTATAAACGAAAAAAAGAAGTATCTTCTTGGGCGGTCAAGGATTTCAACCTGATCATTAAAGATGGTCAGTTCGTTAGTTTCCTGGGGCCTTCGGGCTGTGGTAAAACCACCACCTTAAGAATGATTGCGGGCTTAGAGGAAAATACGCACGGCCAAATTTTATTTGATCAAGATGTTGTTTCAGATCCCGCGAGTAAGAAATTCCTTCTTCCGGAAAAAAGAAATGTCGGCATGGTGTTTCAATCTTATGCTGTGTGGCCACATATGAACGTATTCGATAATGTAGCCTACCCTTTAAAGTTAAAAAAGATGACTCCCGATCAAATCAAAAAAGCCGTGCTGGAAATTTTGGAGGTGGTTGAAATGAAGGGATTAGAATATCGAAAATCCTTTGAGCTTTCGGGCGGACAACAACAACGAGTTGCCCTGGCGCGGGGTTTGGTTATGCAGCCTCGCATTCTGCTTTTAGATGAGCCCCTATCAAATCTTGATGCTAAACTTCGCGAGAAAATGCGAAAAGATATCCGCGAAATCCAGAAGCGTTTAAATTTAACCATGGTTTATGTCACTCACGATCAAAAAGAGGCTTTTCAAATGAGCGATCAGGTTGTGGTAATGAACCAAGGATCCATCGCACAAACCGGTGCACCCCACGAAATTATTACTCATCCCGTCAATGAATTCGTTGCTGATTTTATTAAGAATGAGACTTAAGTTTATAGTCACAGGGAGAATTGAGAATGAAAAAAATATTTACGTTACTGAGTTTGTTTGGAGCGTTCAATGTTTTTGCCGCCGGCACTTTAATCAACGGGGCCGGAGCAACGTTTCCTGAACCCATTTATACCAAATGGTTTGCCGAATTCAAAAAAGTAGAACCTGGTACATCGATCAATTATCAGGGCATCGGTAGTGGTGGTGGAATTAAACAGTTAACTGCCGGAACTGTGGATTTTGCCGCATCTGATACTCCGATGAATGTCGAAGAAAACAAAGCGGTCAAAATTCCCGTGCTGCATGTTCCCACCGTGATCGGCGCCGTGGTTGTGACTTACAATTTAAAATTAGAAAAACCGTTAAAGTTGAGCGCCGAAGTCGTGGCTGCAATATTTTCCGGTAAAATAAATAAATGGAATGATGAAAAATTAATAAAGCTCAATCCCGGAATTAACTTCCCTAAATTACCGATCGTTGTAGCCACGCGTGCTGATGGATCCGGAACCACCGCCGTTTTTTCTGATTACCTCAGTCAAGTTTCTCCAGACTGGAAAGGTCAAGCCGGAAAAACTGTGGATTGGTTTCGGGGCTCTGTGGCCGCAAAAGGCAACGCCGGGGTTGCAGGATTAGTTCAGCAAGCCGAAGGCGCTATAGGATATATCGAATTGGTTTACGCGCTTCAAAATAAATTAGCTTTCGCCCAGATTCAAAACAAAAAAGGCGAATATATTGAAGCTAATCTTAAATCTGTATCCGCAGCCGCCGGTGGAAATGTCGTTAAAGATATGGTTAAAAATGATTTTAAATTATCCATCACTAATTCCGAAGCTTCCGGGGCTTATCCGATTTCGTCTTTCACTTGGCTTTTGATCAATGAAACGATGCCGAAAGAAAAAGGATTTCAGATTGTTAAAATGTTGAATTGGTGTTTAGGAAACACCGGTCAAGATATGGCTGCCAGTCTTAATTTCGCGCCACTTCCAAAAGAACTTCGTGAAGCCGTTTTGATTAAAGTTAAAGGTCTAAAACTTAATTAATGAAGCGAAAAGAAGTTCGAATCTCTGATCTGCTGTTTCATAATTTTCTTCGCGGCTTGGCCTGTTTAGTCATCGCTTTATTTTTAACACTATTTGTTTTTCTTTTTGCAAGCGCTCAGCCGACTTTTTTAGCTCGGGGTTGGTCATTTTTTTCCGAATCGACGTGGAGTCCGACCAAAGAAATATTTAGCGTATTAGCTTTCGTTTACGGAACGATGGTATCCTCATTCTTGGCTTTATTCTTCGCAGTTCCGATTTCCGTAGGAAGCGCATTGTTCCTGACTCAAATTTGTCCCAAACAATTAAAACGCCCAATTCGAACTTTGATTGAATTACTGGCGGCGATCCCTAGCGTGGTTTACGGTTTGTGGGGAATATTTGTTTTAGCTCCTTTTATTAAAAATTATATTCAACCATTTTTAAGTGTGCATACCGAATCACTTCCATTCTTTCAAGGACCCCCGTTTGGTTTAGGTTTATTTACCGCCGCAATTATCTTGGCCATCATGATTATTCCCACCATCACCACCATCTCGATTGAAGTCTTCAGTTCAATTCCTCAACTGTATCATGAGGGCGCAAAAGCTTTAGGAGCCACCGACTGGGAAGCCATGCGTATGGCGGTACTTGCGCCCGGATTTTCGGGTGTGTTCGCCGCGGTAATTTTAGGATTAGGCCGAGCCATGGGGGAAACCATGGCGGTCACTATGGTTATCGGTAACCGCGCCGACATATCTCCCTCATTATTTTCTCCGGCCGCCACCATGGCCAGCGTAATTGCCAACGAATACGCCGAAGCCGGATCGAATCTTCATAGCGCAAGCCTTGCGGCGGTGGGCTTTACCTTACTTTTAATTTCCATGGTCGTTAATTTAGCGGCACGTATTATTATCAGGCGAGCTCGGAGAAATACGTGATGATGAAATATACGCAACGTAAAATTAAAAATAATTTCATGAAGTTTCTTTTATTTTTTTTAACTTTGTTTGCGGTTATTCCGTTAGCGATTATTTTTTTTCACGTGATCAGATCAGGCTTTGGCGCGCTTAATTATTCTTTCCTGACGTCACTTCCCGCTCCGATCGGGCAGCCAGGC
>JACMMZ010000006.1 GCA_014378775.1 Pseudobdellovibrionaceae bacterium | reverse complement strand
AGGAATTAAAACTGAAATCAAAGATATATCAGAAATTAATTTAAACGAAAAATCAGATTTGATTTACAATCGTTACACTGATTTTTATTTGAATAATCCGGTGAAATCAAAATCAATTCGTGAGCTGTATAAAAATGGACATATTCATTTATCACCTAACCCTTACGAATACTTTTTATTGGCCGACAAACAACGCATGATCGAATGGCAACATCAAAAAGACTTTACCGTTCCAAAAAGTTTATTGAAAACTTACGACCTCGGTGTAGCTGAGCGAGAATTCATCTGGTCGGAAAGAAAAAAATTATTTTTTAAACCGAAGAATTCTTTCGGCAGCAAACAAGCCTATAAAGGGGCCGCCGTCAGTCATAAAACTTTCGATGATTTTTACGGGCCGTCTATGCTGGCACAAGAATACGCTCAGCCGGCGGAAATCGATGTTCTGGTCGGTTCAGAAAATTTAAAAATGAAATATGATTTAAGATGTTATGCCTATCAAGGAAAATTACAAATCGTGATCGCAAGACTTTATCAAGGGCAAACCACGAACCTAAAAACAACCGGCGGCGGATTCACCATCGTTAAATTTATTTAAGATTCAACTACAGCACGCCTTAGGGTGAAATCACCGTGGTCGGCGATTCCGAGATCGAACCAAGTTGACCATATTGATTGTCTCCCCAGCACTTGGATACCTGATGGCTGAGTACGGCACAGTCAAAATCCCCACCCGAATCTATTTGTGTCACGTTCGTTAATCCGCTCACGCTGACCGGCGAAAGGCTATTAGCCAAAGTGTTGTTACCTAGTTGACCGGTATAATTACCTCCCCAACATTTAACCGTCTGATCACCGAGAAGAGCACAGGAGTGATCATAACCCAAGGCGACTTGGGTCACATTGGATAAACCGCTCACACTGACCGGAGTTATTCTTTGGGTGGTGGTCCCATCGCCCAGTTGCCCGTTCTGGTTAAATCCCCAGCATTTCACCGTCTGATCACCAAGAACCGCACACGTATAACCATTGTAAGCTGGCGAAGCCGAGATTTGAATTACATTACTCAGGCTGCTCACCATGATCGGTGTTAACTTTTGATTGGTGGTCCCATCGCCCAGTTGCCCGTTCCCGTTATATCCCCAGCATTTCACCGTCTGATTACTTAGTACGGCGCAACCAAATTTACCTCCAACGGCAATACTCGTCACGTTCGTTAAACCACTTACGCTGACCGGAGTTAATCTTTGGGTCGTGGTTCCGTCGCCCAGTTGACCATTTCCGTTGTTACCCCAACATTTGACCGTTTGATCACTAAGAAGCGCGCAGCTTTGGGCATCACCTAAAGCGACTTGGGTCACGTTGGATAAACCGCTCACATTGACCGGAGTTAATCTTTGAGTGGTGGTTCCATCACCCAGTTGACCTGATCCGTTATTACCCCAACATTTGACCGTTTGATCACTGAGAATCGCGCAAGCAAAACCGGAATAACTTTTCGAGGTCGCGATTCGAATAATGTTGGTTAAACCGCTCACACTGACCGGAGTTATTCTTTGAGTGGTGGTTCCATCACCCAGTTGGCCGTACCCATTGAATCCCATGCATTTCACAGTCTGATCACTTAGCACGAAACAGTCATAATAACCGCCCGAAGACACTTGAGTCATATCAATTAATCCAGCAACAATCACCGGTGCTAATCTTGATGAATTTCCGCCGTCGCCTAATTGACCGCTCCTGTTATCGCCCCAACATTTTATGGTAAGATCGCCTAACACCGCACACCCATGGCCGTCACCTACGGCCGCATGAATCACATTGGAAATGTTAATCACATCAACCGCAACCGGTCGTCGCGTGGTGGTTCCATCACCCAGTTGTCCAATCCAATTATCTCCCCAGCATTTCATATTTTGATTGTTTAGAAGCGCGCAGCTGGACTCGCCACCAATTGCAAGCTCAGTCACATTCGATAAACCCACCACCGTGACGGGTGTAGCTCTGGTTGTGTAAGTTCCATCGCCTAATTGACCGTTTCCATTGTAGCCCCAACATTTGACCGTCTGATCACTTAATAAAGCACAGCCGCGACCATTAAACATTCGTATCTGAACCGCATTAGTTAAACCAACCACACTTACCGGAGTTAATCTTTGCGTAGCGGTTCCATCTCCAATTTGTCTGTAATAGTTATCTCCCCAGCACTTCACGGTTTGATCGGTCAGGACGGCGCAACTGTGGTAATATCCGACACTGATTTGAGTCGCATTAATGAGACCGCTCACAGTGACCGGGGTTAGTCTTCGGGTTGTGGTCCCATCTCCAAGTCGACCGTCATAATTTGATCCCCAACATTTTACCGTCTGATCGCTTAGAAGCGCACAGGAATGGCTGTAGCCAACGGTGATTTGAATCGCATTGTTTAAACCACTGACGCTGACCGGAGTTAATCTTTGTGTCGTAGTGCCGTCGCCCAGTTGTCCAGACCAGTTATCTCCCCAACATTTTACCGTCTGATCATTTAGAAGCGCACAGGTATATTGAAAACCGACGGCGATTTGAATGACATTGGTTAATCCCAACACATTGACCGGGGTTGGTCTTTGTATCGTGGTGCCGTCGCCCAGTTGGCCCGCCCAGTTATCTCCCCAACATTTTACCGTCTGATCACTTTGTATAAGACAATTATTACTGTAGTTGGCCGAAATCTGAAGGGCCCCTGAAAAAGCCACCGCGGTATGTGTTTCTTCGTCGGTACAAATTTCTACGGCGGTTCCAACTTTAATTATTTTAGCACGATATTTTTTCTCAAGATTTGCAAAACCCAAATGGGGCGCTTTTAAAACAGGATCAGGTGTATTAGAAGTTAACGTTACGCTATCGACTAATACCCCGCCGGCACAATTTGCATCGGCGCCTTTGTACAAATAAATCCGATCACCAATTTCTAAATTTTTAATTTTGAATTCAGGTTCGAGTTTGTTAAGTCCTGCCGGCTGCACTTCCAAACGTGGCGTAAGATCTAAAGATCGGAATTCAACCATTGAATTACGACTACAACCCGTAAATAAAGTTAACATCAAATAGCAAATAAAAAAATACTGGTTCTTCATAACCTATTTATCGGATTTCACAGGCTTTACTTGAGAAATGTTCTGAAAAAACTCTGTCGTGATAAATGGAAAATCTCATTTTGAACCATTAAGGTACGCCGTACCTAATCCGGAAATATAAAGGTTTTGAGAATCACTATAACGCCGGAAAAGGTACGGCGTACCTTACAGATTGATGTTTTGTTCTTTGTCGTCAGATTTTGCCGATAAAGCGATTTCGCAACCTAAAACTTGTTGAGCGCTGGCGATAAATTTATCTTCTGAAAAATTCTTGACCGTATTTGATCCACAGTTGCTGGGACGATTTGATTTTTTGTACATCAAATTGTGGGTCACGGTCGATTTTTTGTCCGCTTTAAATTGAAGTGGAAATTGATACAGATCAAATTCACTCATGATCGCGTTATCGTCATCCAAAGCCACATCCGGCATAACGCCTTTTAATTGAGTCGTCTCACCACTCGGTAACAAGTAAAAGCCCTGTGTTCTAAATAATGAAATCTTCGATGATTCATTGTATCTTTCGATTTCTTGAAACGATCCTTTGCCGAAAGTTCTTTCACCAACGATGGTTGCGCGGTTGTATTCCTGCATGGCACCGGCAATTAATTCAGAAGCGCTGGCGGAAGAATTATTAGTTAAAATAACCATTGGTCCGAAATAAACTTGCTCAGCTGTAGTTAAAGCCACTTCTTCTTCGTTGCCATCTGTGTACTTCACCGTGAAGATCTTTTTATTTTCACCGATGAACAGACCAGCTAAACACGCCGCTTCCGTTAACAAACCACCGGGATTGTCACGAAGATCTAAGACTAAACCGTTAAGACTAGATGGCTTCATTTTTTCGATTTCTTCACGAACATTTTCACAGATATTGTAAGCAAATTTAGATAATTGAATATAACCGATTTTGTTTCCGTTGTTGATCACTTCAGATTGAACCTGACTGAGCACGCGGTACGAACGATTCAATTTTTTCACAAAAGTGGCATCGCCGCGTTTAACTAAAAACGGAAAAGTCTTTTGATTTTTATCTTTAAGCAAAGCCGAAACATCTGAAAGATTCATGTCTTCTACTTTTTGGCCGCTGATCGAAACAACTTCGTCATTATTTTTTAAGCCCGCTTGGTCTGCATCCGAATTTTTGAAGACTTTACGGATAAAAATTCGTTGCATTTTCTTTTCAAAAGAAAGACCCAAGAAATATTTAGAGCGCTCGTTGTTTGAAGACACTTGCTTGAAATAATCAGTTGGAGAAATGTACGTGTGCGGATCCATTTGGATCGACAAATACCCGTTGATTCCCAAAGCCAAAATATGTTTTCTAGATTCGGGCTTACTTGAAGCTAAAATAGATTTCCATAATAAATCAAAATTAAATCGTTTTGATAACCCATCGGAATACAGATTGATAAACTGTGCAAGATTTTGTTTTTCATTATAATTATCAAGTTTGTTTTCACGACGCGAATTAGCAGCAATTGTCCCATCGAATTGCAAATGTTGATTAGTTTTTTGTAAGGCGAATAAAACCGAGTTAATGCAAGCTAAGAAACTTTTTTTGTTATCGTGACATTGAATATTGTTAACGTATTGATTCAGATCTGAGATTTCAAGCTCCGTGTTGGCCCAGAAATCTTCAACTTTCATCGAATCCTGCGTGTTCACGGCTTTAACCGCGATCGCAGATCCTGCTGCAGGCTTACCAGTTAAGATCTGCATCTCAACTGCTAGTCTCGGAACGGCCATGCCGAGTCCGAACCCCGTAGCGATAACAATAATAATTCCCCATGACTTCATTTTTAATCCCACCCTGTTGGTGAACTTCGTTCTAACACGAGGTCCACAGTGACAAAATAGAGCAACCTACAGGCCATCATTTTTGGGGGTCTACGGGCCTTATATCAGTTATGGCCCTGTAGTTTGGAACTTTTTTCAAGATCGAACAAAAGATCAACTCGTCTTAGTTAAGCTTTCGTTTCACCACAAAAACTCCTCCTCGGTTATCACGAGCAACGGCCAAGATGTAGGCGGATCTGCCGACCGGCGCTGCGCCCGGGCCGGTGTACTCATTGAGCCCTCCGACCAAGGATCTATAATATTTTGTCTTACCGTCGGTGATGAACCAAGTCACCGTTAGCTCTTCGGTGTAATTTTTTAAGCCGCCTTGAGCATCTTTGATGGCGTAATTCTCGGCCGAAGACAGGTTCAAATTATTTGAAAGATGAACCAGCAAACCCACCGGAAGATTGAGCATCGATACCCCATCGGAAAAAATATCTGAAAACGTAGGATTCAAATTCTTATTGGATTTCGTCGATTCCGAAACAGAAATTCTTTTTATGGCCGTAACATCCGTGCCTATAGTGCTATGAAGAGTGTATTCAATTAAATAATCCACACCGTTAAATTGATCTTGGGCTGATCGCCGATTGAAAATAATCGCATTTATCGGCAACGAAAAAGAAAATGAATCCGCAGATCCCGTCCAATTTTCACCGACACCAGGCAAAGTTAATACGCGATGATTCTGTACCACAATTTTCGTGGGATT
This sequence comes from Pseudobdellovibrionaceae bacterium, assembly GCA_014378775.1. Lineage (GTDB taxonomy): Bacteria > Bdellovibrionota > Bdellovibrionia > Bdellovibrionales > Bdellovibrionaceae > Pseudobdellovibrio. Next base: position 2,597 of record JACMMZ010000006.1, on the reverse strand, counting down.
ACCTTCGCACGTGGGACTTGCTCCAAAGGAAATACCCAAATCTATACACACTTGGATGCTATCTTGAACTCCGGATACCGCCGCCAAATCACTGATCACCGGCGTAATCGTAATAGTATCTCCGGGGTTGGCTTCGGGCTTGTCGGCCATCAAAGCGATAACCCGCGGACTTTCAATTTTGTTAAAGTCAGGAAGATTATCCGGTGAACAAGAAAACGTTAGACACACAAGAACACTTAAAATAAATTTTCGCATTAGAACTCTCCTCGGACGCCGATTGATGGTAAAAGCGGTAATCCAGTGACATCTTGTTTAATTTTATAATCGTAAGAGTACTGAACGCCTTCAGAATTTTTAAAACTCAATACGTTTTGCACATCTAAATAAAAGGTCCAAATTTCTTCATCTAAAATAATTTTTTTATCAATTCTTAAATCGAGTTGTTGAAACGGAGAATTTCGCTGCGAGAAAATATCTCCTCGAATCGGGAAGTACGTCTGATTATCGGCATCATAAGTAGATCCGATCACGGGAGTGTACGGATTTCCCGTAACGTAACGGTAGCGCCCCGAAATTTTCCAGTTATTTTCTAATGGATAAATCCCAATAAGATTTAAATTGTGGGTTTGATCAAATTCAAAATTATATTCGCCCTGTTTAGGATTCTTACGTCGGCTTTTTGACCAGGTGTAAGACAAAATAATTTGCATATCTTCATTTTGATATTTCCACTGATTTTCTAAGCCGTAAGAAATTCCGGTGCCGTCATTATTATATTTTTCAAAAACTTCCACGCCATCTTTTATTTTTGTTTGAAATGATGATATAACCAAATGATCAAAATTTTTATAAAAGCCGTTCATTCCAAAAAAATGACCAACAGATTTTCCATCTTTGAAATCTTTGTCAAAACCTAAACTTAAATGAGCTGATTGCGGAGATTTGATGTCCTCATTCCCAAATTCTTTATTGCTTTCCTGAGGTTCAGCGTTTTGAACATAAAAACCAGAACCCATTTTAAATAAGAGTGATTCGCTTGATTTATATTGCGCCGCTAACCGGGGCAAAAGAAAAAATTCTTTGGTGATTGAAAAATAATCCGATCGTAACCCCGGGGTTATTTTAAGCTTTGGACTTAACTTGTATTCAAGCTCCGTAAACAAACCTAAGTTATTATTTCGACTTTTTACATCGGCTTCCGTAATTTTTCCACTAGAAACGGGGTTTCCAACGCCTCCTGAACTTGAGGTCTGAGGCAGTCTGATTTTGACCTGGGCGTCCGAATAAAGATTATCCCAACCTAAATTAAGTTTCATCTCATCATTGAATTCATGTTCCCAGCGCGACCTGGTTGAAAAATTTTTACTGACTAAATCAAAATAGTTGTCGCCAATGTCCACATTTAATTTATCTACGCCGTAGGCAAAACTAAACTTTACAAGATTTTTAGCGTCGAATTGCTTTTCCCACATCGGAACGATGCGGAAAAAATTGACCGTGTTCGTAAAATTGCCGCGGATCGAGGGATCTTGTCGCAACGGCTCATTTAGAACGAAACCAAGTTTATCATTTGAGTTGATGAACGAAATTTTTAACTTTTCATCATCGGCTAACTGGTAATTGTAGATTCCAGTGATATCGTAAAACTCCGGGGCTACAGTTAGATTCAAAGCTTCGTTATCTTTGAATGCTGTTTTTAAAAACATTCCGACGTAACTGTACCGCCCAGATATCAAAAAGCTCTGCTTGTCATCGATCTTTGATTCAAATAAACCACCGGCGCTAAGGTTATCTATATAAAATAGGCCTTTGTAATCGCGCTCGCTGACTTCGGGGATTCTTGTCGTCAAAGAAATCACACCGCCTAAAGCACGGGAACGTTCCGCCTGATATCCAGCTGAATAATAGTCTACTTTTTCTATAGCTTCCGGCATAACAACCGATGACAATCCGCCAAAATGAAACACGATAGGAATCTCAACGCCATCAAAATCATACGCCGTATCTTTCGGAGCTGAACCTTGAATAACGATCTGCGAAGAAAACCCTTGGGTCCGATTAACTCCTGGTAAATTTTGTAGTGCTTTGACCGCATCGCCGTTAGCCCCCGGCATATCAAAAATTTGTTTGCGATTTAAAGATTTCATCGCCTGATCTTTTTTATAATTGGTATCCTCAACGGTTAAGCCCAGCCCCCCGCCTTTGACCTGCTTTTTTTCTAAGAAAATTTTGGTCTCGCCCGAATTCACAAGCTTTGCAGAATAAGGAAGATACCCACTAGCGTTAATTTTAATTTCTACTTCAATCGATGCCGTTTTCAAAACAAACAGACCATTTCGATCAGTGGTGGCGACGACATTCTCGTTCGGAATATAAACATTAATATCGCTTAATTTAATTCGGCGACCTTTTTCAAAAATAACCCCAGTCACATCTGACCTGGCTGGTAACGCTACAAAAAATATTAAAAATAAATACTTCATCTTTTCCTCACGATACATCTCGGCGTACCTAATCCGTAGCTTTAAAGGTGATGGTAAAATCACGTATGACTGCTACCGGTTTACCGTTAACTTTGGCCGGACTTAATTTAACTT
>JACMMZ010000060.1 GCA_014378775.1 Pseudobdellovibrionaceae bacterium | reverse complement strand
AAGGCCAGTTCTTGCTATATAAATATCAATCAAGGAGTACGTTATGAACATCAGTCAAATTCAAAGAATCGGGATCATCGGAGCCGGTCAAATGGGAAACGGCATTGCTCAGGTTTGTGCTGCGCAAAAATTTGAAGTTTTAATCTCAGATACCTCTCAAGTTTCTCTAGATAAAGGTCTAGCTACCATTTCGACAAGTTTAGATCGCTTGATAAAAAAAGCCACCATCACCGAAGATGATAAAAAAAACATTTTAAGCCAGATTAAAACCACCACTCAAATGGGGGATCTTAAAAATTCTGATTTCGTGATAGAAGCCGCCACCGAGAATATTGACCTTAAGCTTAAAATTTTTAAAGAGCTCGATGCCGTTATCAAACCGGAGGCAATTTTAGCCACCAATACATCTTCGATTTCGATCACAAAAATTGCAGCCGTTACAAACCGACCGACGCAAGTGGTAGGAATGCACTTTATGAATCCTGTTCCATTGATGAAATTAGTCGAAGGGATCAAAGGTTTGCAAACAAGTAGCGAAACATTCACTTTAACCAAACAGCTTTCGGAAAAATTAGGTAAAGTTTTTGTTGAATCAGTTAAAGACATGCCGGGCTTTATTGTAAATCGAGTTCTAATGCCGATGATCAACGAAGCGGTGTATACTTTACACGAAGGAATCGCCACTGTGGAATCGATTGATCAAGCCATGATGTTAGGAACGAATCAACCGATGGGCCCGTTGACCTTGGCCGATTTTATTGGATTAGACACGTGCCTGGCGATTATGAATGTTCTTCATGAAGGCCTGGGCGATTCCAAATATCGTCCCTGTCCGCTTTTGATTAAATACGTTGAAGCCGGTTGGATGGGTCGAAAATCAGGTCGTGGATTTTATAATTACGCTAAGTAAATCGTGCGCGAAGGAAAAAATATGTCATTTGATTATCAAAATATAAAATTAGAAGCTGACACCAACGGAGTTTGGACTCTGACTTTAAATCGTCCGGAAGCCCTTAATGCTTTAAGTATGCCGTTACTTAATGAAATGGGCGATGCCTTACGTCAGTTGTCTGAAATGGATTTTGATCACGCCAAAGTTTTGGTGATCACCGGATCCGGAGTAAAATCTTTCGTGGCTGGTGCAGACATTAAAGAGATGATAGATATGAATTCTGATCAGGCCCATTTTTTTGCGGAAAAAGGTCAGGCCATTTTTCAAGAACTGAATTTATTAAAAATCCCGGTAATCGCTGCCGTTAACGGTTTTGCTTTAGGCGGCGGTTGTGAATTAGCTTTGGGTTGTGATTTTATCATCGCGTCGGATAATGCCAAATTTGGATTACCAGAGGTGTCGTTAGGATTAATTCCAGGATTTGGCGGAACAGTTCGGTTAACTCAGGCCGTGGGTATAAGAAAAGCAAAAGAATTAATTTTCACCGGTGAAATAATTTCGGCCGATGAAGCCAAACGTTTAGGTTTAGTTTCTGAGGTTGTGCCTCAGTCTGAATTGATGGCGGCGGTGAATAAAAAAATTGCTATGATGCTGACAAAATCTCCGTTAGCCATTGCCAGTTCTAAAAAATCGATTCGCGAAGCTTACAATTTAGAAATTGATAGCGCTCTCAAAAATGAAGCGGATATTTTCTCGGTCCTTTTT
>JACMMZ010000059.1 GCA_014378775.1 Pseudobdellovibrionaceae bacterium | reverse complement strand
CGTAATCCTAAACACCCTTACACCAAGGCGCTTTTATCGGCGATTCCGGTGCCTGACCCTAAACCCCGTGAACAACGAATTATTTTAACCGGTGACGTTCCGTCCCCGATCAATCCCCCTAGTGGTTGTCATTTTCATCCGCGTTGTCCCTGGGCCACGGAAGAGTGTCGTCAAAGTACCCCGATGCTTAAAGAAGTCGGACCGGATCACACCGCCAGCTGTTTGAAATTATAAATTCACTTTGAGATAATAGCAGCGACTGGACTTAAGTCGATTGAGTCCACACGGATTCATCCCGATACACCGAATATGTCTTCATCAAATAAAAAACAATATTGGTTTGTGTTAGATAGCGTAACTCAAATTCAATCACGGGCGCTAACGGATGAACAATTGCAGCACGCAGTAATGCGTATGCAGGAAAAAGAGTGGGATCGCTTTTTTATTTGGACCGAGTCCTGGGAAAAGTGGCAGCCACTTAAAGCTTTTTTAAAAACCAACGAAAAAAATTTTCTAAGCCTGATTCAGCTAACGAAAAAAGTTGACGCTCCGGAACCAACGATCACTAAATCAGTAACTTATGTGCGTACGGATTCTGAATCCACCGCGACTTCTTTTCGTATTCCAAAAAATATGGAAAAGCCAAACGAAGCGCTGGATTTTAAAAAATTGAATGAAAAAGCTAAGTTTAAAGCACGTTCGACACGACATGATTTGAAAATTGAAATTTTACTGATTTCAAAAAGCGGAAAAAGCTTTCGAAGCTATTCTCGAAATATTTCCCTGACCGGAAGTTTATTGGAAGACAATATTCCATTTGATTTTTACGCTGAAACTTTCGATGTGATTGTGGTCAGCCGAAAAGCTAAAGATCCGGCCTTCTCTCGTGTGCAGGTCAAAGGTCAAACCATTGGTGATGGAGTGTCTCGGCGTATTCAGTTCGAAGCCATCTCGGCGCACGCAAAAAATCGTCTATCTATTCTTCTCAATGAGTATCTGGACAGCCAAAAAAATGTCGTAAAAAAATCGGGTTAATAACTGTTTATTTAGGGCGATTTAAAAGTTCACGAATGCGAGTTTTCAATTTATCAATATCAAATGGCTTTTTAATATAATCATCGGCACCAACTTGGCGGGCCTCGTCAAAATCTTTTGATTCCGCTTGAGCGGATAAAAATATCAGTGGTATCGATTTGAGATCACGGTGATCCTTAATCATTTGGGCTAATTCAAAACCATTGATCCATGGCAAGCCGACATCAAGTATAATGAAATGAATTTCGTGATCTTCATCCAAAATCTGGGTCAATTCAGCGGCATCCGCCGCTAACTTGGGATTATAACCGTCCGATTCTAAGATTCGTTTTAAAGATGATCTCTGTGTTTCATCATCTTCAATCACTAAAATATTGATCGGATTCATTTTGTTTTTCACGTCACGAAATTGATCGAGTTCAACCACGTCTTGTCCAGCCATGCGCTGCTTGGTTAATTTCTCAATTTTTTGAATCATCGCCGAAGTGCTAAATTTTTTAGTCATTTTATTCCTGTGTCAAAAATTCTGTTTTAGTGTCAAAGGCCTTCAGCTTCCATCCATCGTTCCGCATCCAGTGAAGCCATGCAACCCGTTCCCGCAGCGGTAATCGCTTGACGGTAAACCGAGTCTTGCACATCTCCGGCCGCAAAAACTCCAGGAATATTTGTG
>JACMMZ010000058.1 GCA_014378775.1 Pseudobdellovibrionaceae bacterium | reverse complement strand
GAGGTGTTTTCAAAGGCCCCGGATTTTCGGACAAACCAAGCAATACTGCGGTAAGGATCATCGGCTAGTCCGCGAATATCACGCGGAAGATAAAATTCTTTTCGGGGGCCTTCGCCAAACTGGCAGAAAGGATAGGCGTGACGGGTTTTATGCATCCACTTCCAGAACTGCGCATAGCTCATGTCATCGGAATGAAAATCCTTTATGATTTCGACATTCACTTTTCGTATGCCTAAGTGATAACAAACACATAAAAAATGATGTTTATCCACCACGTACAACTGTCCGTTCGGGCCACGTACCACCGGAACAATGGATTCAGCGATATAACTTTTAAGTTCTTTTTTCTTAAACGAAAGAACTTGCTTTATTTTTTCGTCAACTTCCATCATGCCTACGGCGAATTGAGTCGGTCTTAAATCTAATATTTTAAACTTTTTTCCCAAAGGCTTCTCCTGGTCATGTCTTAATTCTATTAATTGAAATAAGGGATTTGCAAGGACTGACTTTGGTAATTTTACATGAACTTTCGCTGTTAAAACCGGTTTAGCCTCAAATTCTTAAGCTTTAACGGTTGCTGATTGCCGATTCGGGCCTGTGAGTGCTATCAATCTAGTCATGAAATTTGAGAAATTCCACCTGTCCGATGAATTGATGCGAAACCTGCACGACCAAGGTTTTTTTCGAACCACGGATATCCAGTTTAAAGCCATCCCCTCAATTTTAGCCGGAGAAGACGTTTTAGCCATCGCTCAAACCGGTACCGGTAAAACGGCGGCCTTTGCTATACCTATTATCGAAAATATTCACTCACGTAAAAGAAGTAAACGAACCGAAGGTCTTCGTTGCCTGATTATGGTTCCCACGCGTGAACTGGCTCAACAAATTGGAGAAGTTTTCAATGGTCTATGCCGAAACCTGAAAGTAAAATCATTTGCGCTTTACGGCGGGGTTGAACAGGAAAAACAAATTCGAAAAATTCAAGACGGTTTAGATATTTTGATCACCACCCCAGGCCGAATGTTCGATCTCATCAGTCAGGGTCACATCGACGTCAGCGGGATCGAAGCTTTGGTTTTGGATGAAGCCGATCATATGTTGGATTTAGGCTTTATCGAAGACATCGAATCTATAAAGCGAAAACTTGTTCGAGGTCACCAGACTCTGTTTTTTTCCGCTACTATTAATCCCGAAATTAAAAAATTAGCTTACGATCAAGTTCGTAGTAGCGCCATCCGCATCCAAATTTCGCCGGATGATCCGGTTTCTAAAAATATTAATCACGCTGTGATGTTTGTTGATATGGAAGATAAGCGATTTTTCTTGAGTGAATTTATTAAAAATCATCCCGAATCAAAATTGGTCGTGTTTGTTCGTACCCGCGTTCGAGCCGAACGAGTCGCTAAGTCTATGAAGGGGTTTGAAATCAACACCCTGACGCTTCACGGAGAAAAAGATCAAGCGGACCGGCTTGAGGTCATGCGCGCTTTTCGTGCCGGTGAATGTAAGATACTCATCGCTACTGATGTGTCATCACGGGGAATTGATATTCCGGATGTGACTCATGTGATTAATTATGATCTTCCTGAAAAGCCAGAGAATTACGTGCACCGCATCGGACGAACCGGTCGTGGCCACAATAAAGGCGAAGCTGTATCCTTTTGCGCACCGGAAGAAAACGCCATTTTCGCCAATATCGAAACGACTTTGAATATCAAAATTCCCGTCATCAAAGTCAGTCAAAAAAATTACGAAATGATTATTTTACCACCGGTCAAAGAAACCAAAGACTTCCGTGATTTGATCGCACAAGAAGAAGATCGGCTTAAAGCCAAGAAGCGTAAGAAATAAATCTTACGCTTTTCGACCGACGATCATACGGTAAATAACTAACAAAATGATGGCACCAAAGACTGAAGCAATGAAACCAGCCGCTTCACCATCAGCATACTTTCCCGTGCTGCTTCCAATCCAGTTAGCCAAAATCGCTCCCGCAACCCCTAAAAGCATTGTAATAAAAATACCACCCGGGTCTTTTCCTGGCATAAGAAATTTCGCGATCGCGCCAACAACTAATCCTACTAACAATGCCCAAATCATTCTAAGTCCTTTTTGTGTAATGGTTGAAAATTAATTTAGAGCAAATGGTTTTTTTGTCAAAAAAAATAAAGCAATTTAAACAAGATAATGGAAATTTTCCCCGTTTTTGCTTGTGCGACGACCCTATTGGAACACAATATTTATAAATTCAACTTCAAAACTCTCCCAATAGTTTAGAAACCTGCTTTTAAATTTCTATAATTGGCATCAACTGTGCTTCAAGCATTGTCTGAAGCACAGAATGGTACTCAACATCAATCCCAGAGGAATTATGGAACAAGCACACTCGGTATTATCTCAATCGGAACATTCGAATCATAAACATCACCACTCGATTTGCTGGCAATCAACCTTCGCCGGTTTTTTTATTGCTCTGATGACCTTTATTTTATTGTCCTCATTAGGAGTTGGAATTCTCGGATTAGCAGCTCAATCTGCCATCGAAAATGAAAACGGAGCAGGCCTCTTAGCATCGGGATCAGGATTATGGCTCGGCATAACGGCTGCAATGTCGTTATTTGTAGGAAGCTACTTCGCTGTACGCATCGCCAACAAACATTCGCATAAAGTCGGCGCGGCTCACGGATTTGTTGTGGCTTCTTTATTCTTTATTTTACTTCTTTCAGGCGTTGGTAAAGCTATTAGCGGATTGTCTCATGGATTTGGGAGCATGGTAAAAGGTTTAGGCGAAAGCACGTCGGATATTCTGTCTAATCCTGCAGTTCAAGATTCGATCAATAAATCAATGCCAACTTCAGCTACAAAATCAGAACCTAAGGTGGTGGCACAGGGTTTAGCTATCCGATTATTAAAAGGTGATGTTGAATCAGCAAAAGCTTATTACAGCTACGAAACTGGTTTAAGCGGCGCCGAGGTCGACACTAAAATAGCTCGACTTAAAAATGATTTTGAAGCGGCCGCAAAAAACGTAGGTGATAAAGCCGCTCAAACCGTAGCAGGAATCGGTTGGAGTTTCTTCGTTACTTTCCTCGTTGGATTGATGGCGGCCTTGATGGGTGGGTTTATTGGCGCGAATTCTAATTTTAAACTTCCACTGTCAAGCACGCACTCTGTCACCTCAAAAAGAAACTTAAATACAATGGTACTTAAAAATGAAAATGGCAGCGCGGGACCATACATCTTAGGATGGTTACTCGGGGTTCCCACTTCAATTTTATTTTTAATCTTTATTTTAAGAGCTTTATTTTAGTTTAAGTTCTGAAGTTACTGAATTCGTTTGATTTCAGTCTCTTCAGAAAAATTTTCTCCGTTGAGCATCATGGTTCCGTCGTTAAAAATGAGAGTCCAACGATTTTCTTTTTTAACGACTTTTTCTAATCTTTCTAAAAACAACGGATCGAGCGCATAGACTTCGATTTGATCTTTTTTATAAATATCATGTTTAAAAATTTCATTCATCAGGACTTGCGGATCTTTGTAGGTGTAAATTCTTAATTTTTCTGAAGCCTTAGAAGCCTTGTGCATCTTTCTTTCAGAAGGATTACCGATTTCAATCCAGAGCTTCACATCATTACTTGATCCGCGGCTGTGATTCAAAGTTCGAATAGTAGGACCATCGGGATTATTAAGACCTTCCGGAGAAAATTCAATTCCTTCTTCGAAGCTCAGAGCATAAGCCAAAACACGAGTGAATAAATAGGCCATGGTTTCAGATGGGTGCTGGGCGATCCGTAAATCTAACGATTGATAATTTGAATTTACCATATCAGAAAGTTCGATTTTAAAACGATAAAGAGTCGATGTTAATGCCATTAATTTCTAGCGCGTGAAAGCTTTTTGCATTCTCAAACGAGCTTGTGGATCTTCGTTTCCTAATTTGTAACCTTCTTCGATGATGGCTTGGCGGACTTCAGATTTCACGCCGTTCTTACCCCAAAGATGATTAACAATGGCTAAAGAGTTTTTTGAACTGCAACCGGAATAACTGAGCATCATTCCGAATACGGTCGGCCCGCGGTGCATTTGCCCGTTACAACCCATCACTAAGATTTTATGTTTTTCTAAACAAGATAAAAAACTGGTTTTCGATTTAGCAAATTGATCTTTTAAAACTTGACGGTATTCTATAGGTCCACTGGTGACGGTAAGTTTTTTAGGATTGGTCACGTAATAATGATTAAATACCGCTGACGCGTCATCATTTCCATCATTGTAATACCACGTACAGTATTTGTCTTCCGCCGTGGCATCAGAATAATTTTCGACAAATTCAATGACTTTTTCAGTTCTGCTGTAGCCGATCGCTCCACCAACAATCATGACCTGGCCTAATTTAAAAGCGCGATCCCGTAAAATAGAATTATTGGGATCAACCTCTTTGCTCATAAAATTTTGCGGCTCACAGTAAGCCGGCTCTAGGGCTTGAACAGAATGAGAAATAGCCACGATTGACAACAGTGTTAGCGCGAATAATTTCATTAAATCTCCATTAAATATTGGGGT
>JACMMZ010000005.1 GCA_014378775.1 Pseudobdellovibrionaceae bacterium | reverse complement strand
CCGCTCCTGCGTGGCTACCGGATTATCAATTATGCGGCATGGATATTAAATCGCTGGAGTGATCCCAGTTTTCCGAAAATATTTCCAGAATTTAATACTTATAAATACTGGGCGGAAGAAACCGAATCGTTAACTCGCATTGCGCGGGCTTTAGATCAGGAATAAAAAAAGCCGCTTTATTGAAGCGGCTTTTTAATTTATCAAGATTGATTTTGTCTTTTACTTTTTAATTTCTACTATTGGCGCAACTTGCTTTTCAGTTTTCACTTCAACTTTAGTTTCAGCCACTTTCGCAACCGCAATATGCTGGCCTAAGGCTTTTTTCAAATCTTTAACATTAATATTTTTATTGTCTAAATTCATACAAAACATCTCTGAAATTTGATCGGCCACTTGCGCAGCTTCTTCCGCCGTGCAGTCTTTGTCGCTCGCTTTAATTCGGAGTCCAAACAACACACCATTTTGCTTTTTATCGGCATGATCGGTCACTTCAAGAGCAGACGCTGTCGTGATCGACACGATTACGTTTTGAGCATGAGTGAATTTATCCGTAGCCGATTTTGTGATCGTACAGGCTACCTTTTTCGCACTTAAGGCATCGGTTAATTTACTCGTGTCGGTTTGAAGCTCTCCGTCAACAATGTACATATTCCATCGAGCATTTTCTTTATTGAACATTTCTTTGCCCTGGTCAGAGACTACAAATTTTTCCGCTCTTAAACTTTTCATTTTTTCCGCTTGGATTTTGGCGGCAGCCAAAACAATTTCATTATTCTGACCTGTTAAAGCTTTCAGTTCGGTCGCAAATTTCACGCAGGCTGTATCAACACTTTTTGCGTTACGAGAAAGATTAACCGGAATTCCTAATGCATAAGTAGTACCACCACATGATTCAATTTTCTCAGTTGTGAAAAGCTTTGGCCAAGCTAAACATAATTGAGAAAAAGCCGTGTAATCTTTAACTTTATCAGCCTCAGACGTCGTTGAAAGTTTTTCTTCCGCGACCATTTTTTTATAGAGAGTACTCATCATGCTTGACGCTTTAACGATAGACTCTGGACAATCTATTGGCGAAATATTGATTTTATTTTTAACAGCAGGCTCAGCCGCATCTGATTTTTTTTCTGTTACGACGACTGGTGAAGCAACAGTTGTAGGATCTTCCGATGTTTTATTAGCGATTTCCGGCGTTTCTTTTTTCGGAGCTGAATCTATATTTTCATCTTTACCGGTGACGACCGTTGGGTCTTTTGCTCCGGGAATATTATCTAATTTGGGTTCGGCTGCTTTAACATTAGTTTCAGGCTTGTCAGCTTGAGTCGCCGTTTGAGGTTGAACTCCACGGGGACTTCCTTTTTTCTGACAGCTCATCGCCATCAATAAAGTTGTTGCAATCACACCATGAACTAATACTTTTGAATAACTGACTTTCATAAAGCCTCCATTAATTTAATTTTCATAAACTTCTCTACAAACTGTTGTATTTCAAAAGATGGACCAATGCTTTTTCAAAGGCTGGCTAGGGTTTAATTTCGATTAGAGAATTTGAAACCAAAGACAGTCTCAGTGTGAGACGCAAATCACTGTCGAACCTTTTTACAGTTCACAGCCCAGTAACGGGACCAAACGAGCGTTTCCTAAGCAAAATACGGTCTTTTCTCTGCTTATGCATAGATTCCCCGAGGCATTTACTTGATACATTTCCTCGAATCATATAAACCAACAAGTGGCCAGGTCCCATACGATAGACTTGCTAGTGAATTCCGCTAGGTCCGGAAGGAAGCAACGGTGTCTAGCAAGCTGTGCGATGTGGGTAAGCCTGGCCCTTATTTTTTTGAAATCTTAAGTTAAAACTCATCGAGGATATTTTGTCTTATCAAGTGTTAGCGAGAAAATATAGATCTCAAACTTTTGATCAAATGGTTGGTCAAACGCATATTTCTCAGACCATCATGAACGCGCTCAAAAATAATCGACTGCCTCATGCACTTTTATTTACCGGAATTCGCGGAACGGGAAAAACTTCTTCCGCTCGCATTTTAGCTAAAAGTATTCGTTGTACCAATTCTCAAAATTTCACCCCTTGCGGGAAATGTGAAAGTTGCATCGAAATCACATCAAACCGTGCCACCGACGTCATCGAAATTGATGGAGCTTCCAACAACGGAGTCGACGCCATCCGCGACCTTCGGGATAGCGTGATGTTCAGTCCCTCATCGGGAAAATATAAAATATTTATTATCGATGAAGTTCATATGTTATCTTCCAGTGCTTTTAATGCTTTACTGAAAACTTTAGAAGAGCCCCCGCCGCATGTCATTTTTATTATGGCGACCACCGAGATCCAAAAAATACCACAAACGATTTTATCCCGCTGTCAGCGTTTCGATTTTCGGCGCATTCCGATTAAACAATTATCCGATCATCTTAAATGGATCTGTGAACAGGAAAATATCAAAGTCGATGAAAAGGCCCTGTGGCTTTTAGCTCGTCAAGGTGAGGGTTCCGCCCGGGATAGTTTAAGTTTACTGGATCAAGTCATTAATTTTTCGACTGCTCTTCAAGGTCATACCATCACCGACGCCGACGTTTCCGAAATCCTAGGATTAACCGATCGCACGCTGGTGTTCGAAGCTTTTCAGGCACTGATTCATCGTGACGACAAAAACATGTTGTCATTACTGAAAAAATTATCGGACGCGTCGGTGAATTCTTCCTTATTTTTAGATGATCTTCTGCGGCTTTTCCGTCATTCAATTTTACTCCGCTCAGCCAGCACGGAAAATGTATCCCACGTTCATATCGATTTACCCACGGATGAAATTGCGCTTCTACAGGAATTGATCCAACCCTTGGGGCTATCGGATTTACACATGTTATTTGATATGTGCTTTAAATCGATGAACGACGTGATTCGTTCGCATGAACCTCTTATGGTTTTAGAAATTTCATTACTTCGAATGGCGCAGGCTCCCCAAATCAAAGATTTACAATCTTTTTTCAATCAAGCCGGCCCAGTAAACGTCGGAGTTTCCTCCGCCCCAAAGGTCGTTGAGCAGGTCAAAAAACCTGCTCCGATAACTTTCAAAACAACAGCACCACAGATCACCACGCAGTCGTTGAAGACGGTGACTCCCGCGGCACCAGTTCCTCAAGTGCCAACTGCGGATTCATGGTTTGAATTTGTTCAATTTTTAAAACGAAATGAACCTATTCTGGCAGCCAAAATTGAAAATTTGATTTTTGAACAGTTCAATGAAGACGCGAAAAAGATTCAACTGGGTCTTCCGCCGGTTTTTGGGTTTTTACTGGATCAAATTCTTCAAGCTGAAACGAAGCAAAAACTGCAAGGAAGTATTGATTCTTTCTTTGGTGGTGGCTACAATTTTGAGATACAGAAGACGAAAACTGTCGCAGGTGAATCAGCGTTGAATACCGCGGTCAAAAAGGAAATTCAGGCTGAAGAAAAATTAAAAGATTCGTGGGCGCAGGATTCAAGAATTAAAAAAGCTCAGGAAGTTTTTAACGGTACAATTAAAGTCGTCAACAAAGTAGACTGACGTTTCAAGGAGTTAATATGAAAGGTTTCGGCGGCGGCGGAATGGCCAATTTGATGAAGCAAGCTAATCAAATGCAGATCAAAATGAAAAAGGCTCAGGAAGATTTAGCGCAGAAAGAATTTACCGGTTCAGCTGGGGGCGGCGCTGTAAACGTAAAAGTAAACGGCGAAAATAAAATTTTGGCTTTAACGATTGATCCCGAAGTGATGAAGTCGGGCGATGTAGAAATGCTACAAGATCTTATCTTAGCGGCAGTTAACGACGCTAATAAAACAGCCAAAGATGAAACGGCTAAAGAGATGTCTAAAATTACCGGTGGTATGAATATTCCGGGAATGTTTTAATCCATGTTACATATCGCTTCGTTAGAAAAATTGGTTCATGAACTGAATCGTCTTCCCGGCATTGGGCCAAAAACGGCTCAGCGTTTGGCGTATTATATTTTACGTTCAAAGGATGCCTATCCCGAAAAACTCTCTGAGGCCTTACTTCGCGTCAAAGCGGAAGTTCACAGTTGTCCTGAATGTTACAGTTATACCGATCGGGATATCTGTAAATTTTGTGAAGATCCCCATCGTCAAACCGAAAGTATCTGCGTGGTGGAGGAACCTTCAGATATTTCTCGGGTTGAAGCCTCAGGAGCCTTCCACGGAAAATACCACGTTCTTCATGGTGTGATTTCTCCACTTGATGGGATTTCAGCCAAGCATCTTAAAATTCAAGAGCTCATTAATCGCGTGGACGCCTCACTGGAAAACGGTCAACCCATTTCGGAAGTGATTTTAGCTTTAGATGCAGACCTTGAAGGCGATACCACGGCTTTATATTTGGCAAAAATTTTCCAAAGCAAAAATGTCAGAATTTCTCGTATTGCTCATGGAATTCCCATGGGATCTGACATTGATTTTATCGATGACCGCACCATGGGCCGTGCTTTAGAAAATCGGGTCCTGTTGTAAATGTCATTGTTTAATTACAACGCTAAAGAAATTCACTGCAAAATCGTTTATTACGGTCCTTCATTGGGCGGTAAAACGACAAACATTCAGTGGATGTACCAATCGCTGGCTTCGGATCAAAAATCTAAGCTGGTGGCTTTGAATACCGAAATTGAAAGAACTTTGCTATTCGATTTTTTACCATTAGATGTCGGTGATATCCGCGGTTACAACACGCGCTTTCATCTTTACAGTGTACCAGGACAAATTGTTTACGATGCGACCCGCAAGCTGATTCTTCAAGGAATTGATGGCGTGATCTTTGTCGCTGATTCCCAGGCCGATCGTTTAGATGAAAATCTTCAAGCTTTTGAAAACCTGGAAAAGAATTTGTATCAACAAGGGTACAACATCAAGGATATTCCATTAGTGATTCAGTATAATAAACGAGACCTTCCCAATGCATTGCCAATCGCGGAGCTTCGAAAGCATTTGAATCGCTACAACTCGATTGAAGTTGAGGCGAGCGCTTTTGAAGGTAAAGGCGTGCTCGAAAGTTTTAAATCGATTTCAAAGTCGATCATCCACACACTAAAAGGTGGAACTGCCATTTAACTCCTGGTACTATGGGGTATGGACTACCGCGCTGAAATTCAAAAACTTAAATCCGAAAAAGATGTCGCGATCCTTGCTCATTACTACGCTGAAGGTGCCATTCAAGATTTGGCCGACTACGTCGGAGATAGTTTTTATCTGGCTAAAATGGGTCAGCAGGTTTCCCAAAAAAATATTCTTTTAGCCGGTGTTGTTTTTATGGCCGAAAGCGTAAAGATTTTAAATCCTGAAAAAACGGTTCTTGTTCCGGATTTGATGGCAGGCTGCTCGCTGGTAGACGGGGCTCCTTACGATAAATATTTAGCTTGGCGTCGTCAGCATCCCGATGCCCTTTGCATGACGTACATCAACTCCAGCGCCGAGGTGAAATCCATTTCTGATGTAATCATCACCTCAAGCAATGCCGCCCAGATTCTTGAAAGTATTCCTCGTGAACGCCACATTTTGTTTGGTCCTGATCAACATCTTGGTCAATGGCTCAGCAAAAAAACCGGACGTGAAATGATTTTCTGGCCGGGCGCTTGCCAAGTGCACATCTTATTTAATGCCGATCGCCTCAGACAATTAATTGCTGAACAGCCCGATGCTTTGGTCATTGCTCATCCGGAATGTGACGATGAAATTTTAAAATACGCCTCCGTTATTGGTGCGACCTCAAAATTGTTGACTGAAGTTGAAACGAATAAAAATTACAAAAAATTTATTGTGGCCACCGAAACCGGTATTTTTCACGAAATGCAAAAACGTCGTCCTGATGCCGAATTGATTCAAGCCCCGGTGGTTGATCAAAACTGTTTGTGCAATGACTGTCCGTTTATGAAAATGAATACCGTCGAAAAAATTTATCATGCATTGAAAACTTTTAAACCGGAAGTTTCGGTTCCGGAAGAATTGCGATTGAAAGCTTTCATTGCGTTAGATCGTATGATGAAAATCACCGCGGGTCATTCGGTCACCTGGCCTGATTTATTCCAAGGTTAGTATGGATTTAAATCTTTATGTTAATTCTATCAAAGATCATTTCAAAGTTAAATTTATCGAGATTCATTTAAAAAATGAATTTGGTTCAGTTAACAAAAACTATCGTGAAAAAATTCGGCAAAATATCGTAGATAATTGCTCTTCACTTCTTTCGACCTGGGAGAAAAAAAGTATTCTTAATTTAGCGCTCATTCCCAGCGCCGAAAATTTATTTTTCTCAATTTCGCATGCTAAATCAATCGGCGGCTATTTAGCCGCTGGTCAAAAAAGTGGTTTTGATATCGAGGAACTCGGTCGTATTTCAGACGATGTCATAAAAAGAACGTGTGCCAATGAAGAAGTATCAACTTGTCCGAATATCAAATTTCTTTGGGGAGCTAAAGAATCGGCGTTTAAAACCATTTTTAACTTAAAAACCATAAGCGATGTTAAAATTTCGAATTGGACCGAAGTTTCCCCGGAGCTTTTCAGCTTTTCGGCCAACAACGGATCTCGCGGATTGCTAGCTCAATTAAAAATTGATCAGGCTGAATATATAATTTCATTTTGTACGGCTTAGGATCGTCTCAATTTGGGAATGACGTCTTTTTTAATTTAAAAAATATTTAAATCCCCACAAACACTTTACTTTCGTCTGAATGCATCCGAACTGTTGGTATACGAGTCTTACAGAAAGGCCTGAATTATGTCAGCGGCAAAAAACACTTTACGAGATAAATACCGGACAGCTCTTCGAAAAGAGATTAACAAAGAAGTCGCAAAGCTCACGCTTGATTCTTTATGTTCAATGGAGAATTTAGAGAAATTAGCTAAATACGGAGAAATCATCGAAGCCTCGGCTACCGGTATTTTGATAAAAATTGATCGACAAGATTTTGTAAGTAAAGATCTTCGAGCAAATTTAAATATCGATCAACTGATTGGGAAAGAAGTTTTTTTTAATATTCACGAAATGGATCTAGAAATATCAGGTAAAATTGCGCGAACTAAATTTTTAGGAAAAAAAGGCTTCATCATCGCCGTTGACTACAGCAGTGATTCTCCTGAGTACTGGCGCGAGTGCCTCATGGATTTTTTACCAACAAAATAATCATAAAGAAATAAACGTTGGTAAATCTTTTTCGCTGATAAGAACGATTGAATAGTGTGGCGGTAAAAACCACGCAATGGCTTCTGCCACTCCGGCATGTTCTTTTGCTGGAGGATTTCCTAAAGATTCTAAAGAAAAACAAAGATCATAATTGGTACCGTCTTGTGATGCCATCAGCACCTTGGGATTCAACACGGATTGATCTCGAAAAAAATCCTTCAGTACTTTTTTGACGTACGTGGGTAAAAATTCTTCTGTCGGTGTGCCGGTTTTAATCTTACTATTTTCGAAAACGGCTTCGCCTGTTTTACTGGCTAAATCGGGTCTTGAAAAATATCCTGTTTCGCGAAACGACCAAATCATTCCATAGGAAAAAACATAATCTGGATAAGGTTCACGACGCGGGTTAACCACCAGGCCAATGCCTTTTTGCGAAAGCCAGTGAAATAATTTTTGTGTTGTTTCAACTTCGTAAGCTTCATCTGAATTTTTTCCAAATGTCTCACAAATCAAATAAGGCCAACCATCGGGGCCCTGTTGAGGATCTTTCGAAAGTAATTGGACTTGTTCTTCAGAAAATTTTTTAAAAAATTTTTCTTCCCATCCGAAATTGCGATCTTGTTCTGGCACTTTCAATAAATCAAGCAACGTATTCATAATTTAATTAATGGTGTTATGAACAATGACTAAACTCTTGAAACCTTGCCAGCGAATAACGTCACCCTGAGCAGTTTTCAAAATCTCGCCGTTTCGGCCGAACTTAGGAACTAAGCCTTTTCCGGCGTTTTTTACCATCGCAAAAAGAACTGGAGCCATGCTTGGATGCATCCGAACGCAACCGCCTGAAGCACGAGATCCTAAATTGCCTTCGGTTCCGCCCGGAGCTTGGTGAGTTGCTATACCCGATTCAAAAAATACAGCGTAAGGCATCCAGGTTTGCCACAAATTCGAAAAATAGTTTTCAACGATTTCGTCGATATCAAAATATCCAGTCGGAGTTTGTGACCAGTAGGCTCGATTTGAACAGTGATCTTTTTTAGGCTCTTGTCCCGGAGCGCAACCTTTTTCAAAATTCTCACGGCCGCTCGATATGCGGGTCATGACTTTCAGTTTTCCTTTTTCATAAATTCGTAAGGTTTGCTTATCTTTGCCTGAGTTCGATTTGTTGATCACGATGACGTTCGTGAATTCTTTCATCCAAGGCTGCGTGGTTAAGTCAGACTCGACGAAAGGACGTGCGGCAAAATCGGCCGGTGGCGCGGTGGGGTCTTGATCATGATCAATATTTTGAGCGAACACTGTAGCCGTGAATAATGTGGAGACAAAAAATAATAAAAATCTCACGAAGAACCCCTTTGTTCTTGAGCCTGAATCAGGTCCTCAAATCGAACAAAAGGGATATTAAGAGACTATTGCGCCAGACACAAGCCCACTCATTTTCATTGAAAATTATTCAGAAAAAATTTGGTGAGATCAAATATAGAGTAGCCGTTAGTCCTATTCTGAGACGCCTACTCTTATAGTTTCTTAATTTTTGGATTATAATAATGATAGTACGAGCATAATTGACGAGGAGCTTCCATGTTAAAACGAACCCCTATTTTTCTGATTTTATTTTTCACTCTGACTTATTTCATATCCACCGCTGCTTTTGCGCAAAGCCAGCCACCCCGATTCTCGGCTGGCGCGATGTTGATGGCGGGAAAAGGAAAAATGGGTAACGGCTTAGCCGATGCACCAAACCGTGATATGACTTATATTCCGGTGGGTCTTTTTGCCGGAGTTAATTTTAAAAAATTTCGCTTAGGCTTAAATTATGAGTACATGATGTCGAATCAAAACACCGATCCTACTCAGGTGGCCAACACCAATGTGAGCGGTACTGGCACATCGATTGGTGCCCGACTTGAATATTACGATGGCAAACAAAGCATCGGAGCAGTTTACCGAGCCGCAACCGTTTATACTTTAGAAAAACAAACTGTGGCCGGAGTCAGCGCAACTTATAAAGGCTCTGGTTTTAGCTTGCAGTACACACGCCAAATCAAAAAGAGATTTGGATTTGTCATCGATTACACGAGCGAAACATTCAACGAAAGTTTAGCGACCGCACCTATCAAATGGGACCGCATTGCTATTGGCATTGTATTCTCAAATTTTTTGAGCCGGTAATGAGGACAATAATTAATGATGAATAAAGAAAAATCTAGAAAAATAATTTTGATTCTGGGATTAGTCATTTCGACTGTATTTATTTCGAATTGCAAAGGTACTTCGTCCGGCGGCGAAGAAAGTTTTGCCCCCGGTAATCTTCCAACGCCCGTGATCTCATCTATCAACGTGAATAACGGTGGTGCATTTTATTGCAGTATATCAGGTGGTTGCCCGTTGGTTGTGACTGGTAAAAATTTCTTTAAAAAATCTAAAGTTTACGTTGGAAAT
>JACMMZ010000057.1 GCA_014378775.1 Pseudobdellovibrionaceae bacterium | reverse complement strand
GAACAGGTACGCCGGCAGCTTTAATTTGTTTCTGCGCTTCAAAACCATCCATGTAAGGCATTTGAATGTCCATTAAAATAACATCAAATTTTTCTGTCAAAGCTTTTTCAACCGCCTCTTGACCATTTGAAGCTGTTGAAATCATCGCCCCTTTTCTTTTTAAAAGATGACTTAATAAAAACTGATTGTCTTCGCAGTCATCGACCACAAGAATGCTGAGTCCCGAAAGATTTGATAGAACATTGATTTGGTCCAAGAAAACCTCTTTTTTATAGGTCGAAGATTGCCTTTTATTGAAAGAATAGTCTACGCAATCATGACGTTAAAGCGAAGCTGCAACGCTTTAAGTATGCGAATACAGGTTCACAGCGGCTTTTTTATAATTCTTCGGCAAAGATTTTTTCGGTTATTCTCCAAAATTGATCTTGTTTTCTGGCGATAATGAAAGCCGGTAATCGGTATAGGCTTTTAAAGCGAATAGCTTCGGCGGGAGACGTCAAATCCATAGCTAATTCAGGACGCTTTAAATGAGATCGTAAAAAATTAATGTTAAACTTTTTAATCGATGAGGGATTACTAAAAAAATGAGCTTCACTGATGTACTGGGCATCAAGATCATAGTAGCGAATTTCTAGGTAAGAATTTGAATATTTATCTTTGCGTTCTTCAAAAGTAATTTTATCTGGTGTCAACACATGGGCATTTTTAGAAAGCCGCGCTTGTTTTAATTTCGCATCGGCATCGATCAAAACGGCTTTGCATTTTTCACATTCACGCGCCGTAATATCATTTTGCGCCCCGCAGGCGTGACAAATTTTTAAACGAAATCGATAACCGCAAATTGAAATAGCCAAAGTCTCTGGATCTTGAGTAGCCCCTCGGCATTTACGACCAAAGTGTTCAATCACCTGACCATCATCATCGACGCGTCCCCAAAAATCATTTTCAAAATCACATTCCGGACAGGGAATGATAACGGGAACAGTATCTTTTGCGGGTCGTTTATCGCTGATCTCAGGGGCGTAAATATCATGGCTCATGCCGGTGTAATCCAGAACATAACAATCTTTTTTGCCTTCCGACAAACGAAGACCACGGCCGATGATTTGTTGATATAAACTATTTGATTCGGTCGGCCTTAAGATAGCAATCACGTCGACATGAGGCGCATCAAAACCTGTGGTTAGAACCGACACGTTCACCAGATATTTAAATTTTTTCTGTTTAAAATGTTTAATAATTTGATCGCGCTCGGACATATCGGTATCGCCTAGAACAATGCGTGCATCACCTTCCGGTAAATAAGTCATAATTTCTTCAGCGTGCTTAACCGAGCTGCTGAAAATCATCACGCCTTGGCGCTCAAACCGATTTGTGATATCAATAATGTTTTTAATAATAAAGGGTGTCAGTCGTTTTTGACCTTTAAGGACCTCTTCGACTTCTGCGGCAGTGAATGGACGTTCTCGATCTGTCAGTTCAGAAAAATCATAGCTCGTCACTGGGATATCGATTTTCACCGGGGTGGTTAGGTATTTATGTTGTATCATGTAAGATAAAGGCAATTCATAAACGCATTGTTTAAAAAATCTTTTTTTATCGGTTTTTAATTCTCCTCGATTTGAATATTCGTAAATCCATCCGAGGCCTAAACGGTAAGGAGTCGCCGTAAGGCCTAAAATACAAAGTAATGGATTTCGTTCCTGGAGTTTTCGAATCACGATTTGGTATTGAGTATCACCTTCTTCATCGACGCGGTGACATTCATCAATAACAAGCAAAGAAAAATCATTAAAAAATTCATCGGGAGCTCGCGCAACCGATTGAACACTGCCAAAGATAGCTTTTTGGTCCCAGTCTTTTTTTCCGAGGCTGGCAGAAAAGATCCCGGCTTCTAATCCGTAGCTCTTATATTTTTCATGATTTTGTTCAACCAGTTCTTTGACATGGGCTAAGACCAAAACCCGCCCCTTTGCGATACGAGCGAGTTCAGCAATGACTAAACTTTTTCCCGCACCGGTCGGAAGCACAATCACAGCAGGTTGACGTTTTTTTTGAAAAAACTTAATGACGTTATTCACGGCCTGCTGTTGATACTCGCGCAGTTTATACATTTGACCATAATATTATTTTTCTCCAGCATTGCACAGGAAAAAATGGATCGATTGCCGAAGAGATGAGGCAAAAAACCCCTTTGTAGCTGTCGAACCGCATCAGGCTTGTCATGCCGTTATTTGTGAAGCATAAATAAGAATCCAACAACCCTAACAGAGGATAAAACATGAGTCTCGGAACAATTTTATTAATCGTATTAATTCTTATGCTGGTCGGTGCTTTTCCTACATGGGGACATAGTAAAAATTGGGGCTACGGACCCAGTGGTGGATTAGGTCTTGTTGTCATAATTTTATTAGTTCTCGTCTTAACCGGCCGACTGTAAAATAAATCATGAGTATAATTAATTCGAACACCACCGGTCATAGTCCAAAACAAGAACGAAAATTTGCAAACAAATTATTTTTAGGTCTTGGCCTACTCATCGCGGTGGCGTTTGTCATTTTTCTACTCACGAGCCAAAGCGCAGATTTGAAAACAGCCCCGGCTGCGGGACAATTACCGGTGAAGGAGCCTTCCCAGCCGGTCATGCCACAGCCTGAGACTTCTAAATAATGAACAAAAAAATAAATTTGAAAGAATTTACCGATCATCAAACTCAAGCCTCGGCTCACGGTATTATAAAATTGTTGATAGCTGATCATAAACTACTTCGGTCGTTAATGAAAAAAGTTAAAAGCAACAAAGCAACTCAGTCTCAAAAATTATTATCCTTTAAAGAGCTTGAAAAAACGGTTCATTCGCACGTAAAAGCTGAAGAGAATTCATTTTTTAAACTCATAAAGGAAAATCCAACGTTTCACGATATGGTGTTTGAAGGGTATGAAGAACACCGTGTTCATGAAACTATTTTCGGAGGGATTCATCGGGTTTCCGACAAGGCTCGCCGGGTTCAGCAAATGGAAATATATTGCGAAATGCTCGATCATCACCTGCATGAAGAGGAAGAAGATCTTTTTCCATGCTTTATCAAATATTCGGCTCGTTCGACTCGAAGAAAAATCGGTCAAAAATTTTTAGAAATTCGCAAAAAAACTAACAAAACAAAAAATGAGCGCGGAGCAAGTCGGTTCTCATTAAATCCCACACCCTAATTTAATTTTCCAGCTTTTTTCAAAGACTGAATAATTTGATCTAATGTTCCTAGAAATTGAGACCGCGCTTTTTTATCCATAGGCGAAGGCCCACCCTTGGTTTCTCCCATATGTCTTAAGTTTTGCATTAGCTCTCGATGAGCAACGGCGGAGCCGACGTTGTCTTCGGTAAATTCGTGACCTTTATGTCCGAGAACGCGAGCGGATTTTTTTACGCAGCGATCCGCCAATAAAATATCGGCGGTGATCACGATGTCGCAGGCCTCGGCCCGATTTACAATCCAATCATCTGCGGCGTCAAAGCCTCCTGTAACGACTTCCATCGTTATCAGTGGATGAATCGGAAGATTTATATATTGGTTGGCCACAACGACAACCGCGATCTGATAGCGTTCCGCAACACGGTAAACTTCATCTTTCACCGGGCAGGCATCACCATCGATATATATTTTAATCATGGTGAGTTAGTCTTTCGCTAAAAGATTTAAAAGTGAGTGATGCAATTTTGGATTTTTTAAAATAAATTCAACCGGATCAAAATCGAGACTTTCGAAAAGATTATCTTTTATTCCGATAGTCTTCCAAAAAATTTCACCGGTCTTCATGATAAAATGAGTATTTAATTGACTGGAAATTTTGAAAAGTTTTTGAATTTCGGTGACTCTTAAGTTGGCGGCGGTTTGTCCCAGGAAAATGCGAATTCCTTCGCATTCATAAATCGAAATTTTCTTATACAAAAAATTTGAATAAAGAAAACAAAGGAAAAGGGATGTGTTGGCGATAAGAGATCCGTGCTTTGCACGAAATTTTTGAAGAAGCTGAACTTCTTTTTCGCTATGCGACCAGAATGAATTGAGACTCAAAAAGTTTTGATGCATTTCTGTCGTGGCATAAATATTTGCAATGGTTTCTGAATAGTTTGCATAGGATTCTGAAAGCAAATACGCCGTCATTAATCCCGTTTCTTTTTTAAGATTCAGATTTCTTCGGGATTCTTCCCACATAATCACGTGAGATGTTTCATGTAAAAGATGATTTTCTTTAATTCCTAAAAAATTGAGATCGGCGATCGAAATGGTTCGGAGAGGAATTTTTAAACTATTGAGTGCTAACTTATTTTCCACATAGGGAACTGTTTTTGATTTTAAAATATTTGGTAAACAGAGCAATGAAGCCAAATGATAAGCGCTGTCGGCTTTTTTAAATTTAATCTTAAGTTGTTGCGCCGTTTCTCGTCGCATTCGATAAGTGTGATTTTCATTTAAAAGAAACGCATCGCCTAAGACCAATTTAATCGCCAGTTTTCTTGGCGCCAGTTTTTTCTCGGTGTTGATAAGAGTTTCAATGTAATCCATAATCGGCTTCATCATAAATGATTATTATCGTTTGACAAGTGCTCATATTTTATTCAAATTAGGCTTCCTTTCAAGGAGAAATTTATGATTCAAGTTAGAAGATCCATTGAGCGCGGCGATGCCAATCATGGTTGGTTGAAATCAAAACATACTTTCTCATTTGCAGATTATCACGATCCAAAACACATGGGATTTGGTGCTCTTCGAGTGATTAACGAAGATCGTATCGATGGCGGAACGGGATTTGGAACCCACGGCCATCGGGATATGGAAATTATTTCTTACGTGATCGATGGCGCTTTAGAACATAAAGATTCAATGGGAACCGATACAGTCATCAAACCGGGTGAAGTGCAGCGTATGAGCGCTGGCACGGGGATTCGTCATTCCGAGCACAACCATTTAAAAGATCAAACTACGCACTTTTTACAAATCTGGATTATGCCGGAAAAAAATGGAATTGCTCCGGGTTATGATCAAAAATCATTTGCTCAGGATTTTTCTAGCAATGAGCTGATTTTAGTTGGTTCGAAAAATGGACGAAACGGTTCGGTTATGATTCACCAAGATGTTGATATGTACGCGGCCAAGGCGCAAGAAAGCGGTTCGAAAATAATAAAAACATTTAAACACCGCTACCTCTGGGTCCAAGTTATTCACGGTACGGTCTCGGTGGAAAAAACTGAACTTAAATCCGGCGACGGAGCCGGCATTACCGATGCGGAAAGCTTAAGTTTAAGATGGACAGCCGGCTCTGAATTTATTCTTTTTGATTTGCCACAATAACTGAACAGATAATGATTGGAAAAATTCGAGATATCGTTTTAAGGTAACGAGCATGACGTCATCCAATCAGCCTCAAACCAAAAAGTACAAATTGTTATTAACGCTAGCGGCACTGGGAGTTGTTTACGGTGATATTGGAACCAGTCCTTTATATGCTTTGAAGGAATCTTTTCAACACGCGCATTTACCACCCACACCGGATAACATCTTAGGAATTTTATCCCTGGTTTTTTGGTCGCTTATTATTGTTATCTCAGTTAAGTATCTCATTTTTGTTTTGCGCGCGGACGATAACGGAGAGGGCGGCATTTTAGCTTTGGCTTCTCTGATTAATTCTAACCACAAAAAACCAATGCCGAAAAAAGTAAAGAATTCTTTAGTTCTTCTTGGGGTTTTCGGAGCAGCGTTTTTATATGGAGATGGCATTATTACTCCGGCTATTTCCATCCTCAGTGCTGTCGAAGGATTAAAGGTGATTACGCCGGTATTTGAGCCTTATATCATTCCTATAACGGTTCTTATTTTGATTGGACTTTTTTCGATCCAAAAAAATGGAACCGGATCTGTAGGAAGGATTTTCGGTCCGGTCACTTTAGTTTGGTTTTTGGTCATAGGCCTGCTGGGTGGATATAATATTTTTCAAAACTTTGAAATTTTAAACGCGATGAATCCATATTAT
>JACMMZ010000056.1 GCA_014378775.1 Pseudobdellovibrionaceae bacterium | reverse complement strand
TTCCCACAATCAAATGAAGATTTTCATAATGATAATATTTTAAAATTTCAATCAGGCTATCGATCCCTTGGGGATTGTGATCTCCAGATAAATACACCGGACAATTGGAATCAGGCCAAGCTATTTTTTGCATTCGCCCCGGCCAGCGAATATTTTTTAAAGCGTGCTTGTTTTTTTCAAAATCAAAACCCAGCTCCTTAAACAAGGTTATGGCTGTGGATAGGTTCTCAATTGCACGAGGTCCGATCAAATTCGTCTTAAAAGAAGCACTTCCCCACTCAAGATTTTCCTGAGAATACGTGGTTTCATTTTTTTCAGCCTCAATCCACCGTGATTTGGTCTTGGCTTGAACTTCGGAAACAAGACCTTCTAAAGCTGGGTCAAGAGCATGATGAACAACGACCGCATTTTTTTTTATAATTCCGAATTTATTCCGAGCAATATCAACAAGGTTATGTCCTAAAATATTTTCATGATCTAATCCTATTTTTGTAATTACGGCATAATGGTTGGGAAAAATATTAGTTGCATCATAGCTTCCGCCCAGCCCCACTTCAAAAATAATGTAATCTAATTCCTGCGTAAAAAAATAATCAGCCGCCATCAAGGTGAGGCTTTCAAAATGGCTCAAACCCGCTTTCTCTATAATAACTTTATTTTCTAAAAAGAGCTTTGTAAAAGCAGCCTCAGAAATATCAAATCCATTTAAGCGTATTCGCTCGGTGGTGCTGACCAAATGAGGTGAAGTATACAGCCCGACTTTTTTTCCTTCTGATAAAAGTAAAGCCTCTAAGCCGGCCGCGGTTGTCCCTTTACCATTCGTACCCGCAATCGTAATGACTTGGCGGGGTTCAATTTTTGGAAACCAATTTTTCCGCGCGACTGCTGAACGAATTTTTTCTAAACCCGGCATCGTTTTCGGCATGACGGTTAGCGATTCGAGATACTGAACAATTTGATTATATTGCATGGGGCATTCTCAGGGCCGACTTTTGCGTTTCAATATCATGAACTCGCAACAGCTGACTTACCGCTGGATTAATTCGGTGGGTGATTTGAGCGGTGGTCATATCGCGATCTGTAGCCGTTCCCAAAAATGATTTTCTCGAGTACCCAATAAAAAACTTATTTTGAATCTTTACAAAATCTTCGAGGTGCTCAACCAGGTATTGATTCTGTTCCACGGTTTTTCCAAATCCAAAACCCGGATCAAAAAAAATATTTTTTTCGTGAATATCATGGCTCGCGAATAATTTTTCTTTTTGAAGCCACCAGTTTTGAATCTGTTCGACGGGATTAGATTCAGAATTAAGAACCAGATCTTTTCGAGCCGGAACGGATAATGAGTGCATACAAACTGCTGACAGAGCTTGTGATTTGATCAGCTTTAATATTCGGTCATCGGTTAGACCAGATACATCATTGATCAAATCTATTTTATAATTTTCGGTAACCTTAAGAATCGTTTCGTAATGGCGACTATCGATCGAAATTTTAAACTTGAAACCCTCTTGTCTGAGCTCTTCGAGATGATCCAAGGCCCCCTTCAGTCGGTTTAATTCATCTACAAGGCTTACTGGTTTTGCCGAGGGTCGCGTCGATTCAGCTCCGATGTCTAAGTAATCTGCTCCGGCTACGACCAGCTTTCGCGCTTGAATCAAAAAATTATCTCTTTCTAGATATTTTCCACCATCTGAAAAAGAGTCAGGAGTAACGTTTAAAATCCCGACAAATTCCGGCCAAAAAAAACGGTCTGAAATTTTCGTATTATAATCCTGATCATTTTTTCTAATTAAAGGCATACCAGGCTCAACTTCTAAAGCGGGAAGAAAAGCAAAAGGTCTTTGTGCTAGCATCGGATGAGGAATAGTTAAATTTTCCGTCTTAAACCTTAAATCGTCGACATGAAGAATGTCTAAATCAATTATACGCGGCGCCCACTTTTCAGTGGTTACGCGTCCGATTCGGACTTCTAAAACTTTCAGCTGATCAAGCAGCTTTAAAGGGTCAAAATTTTGCACCTCAATTAAAATGGCGGCGTTGAGGTACGCCTGGTCCCAATCGAGTGGCGCGTTCACCGGAAGTTGTGCGACCGACTCATAGATGCGGGAAACTTTTAATATTTTAAACTGAGATATTCGGCGCAGTTCGAGCAAAGCTCGTCTTAAATTTATGAGCGCCTCTTGATTCGAACCGAGACCAATGACAACACGTTTTGTTAGAGCGCTATTTTGCATGACCATTCTACTCCGTCATGTAAATTTTTGACCGGGGCCCGTAGCTTGTGCGTTCGAACTGACATCGTTGCGCCTGGATATCGTAAACCGATTTTATTTTTTAAAGCGGTTGCTACACTTAGCCCAAGGTGTTCGACCATGTTGTATGATTTTTTTTCAGCCTCTGCCTTAATGGCACCGGTCAGCTCGACGTAATCCAAAGAATCCTGCAGCCGATCTGTTTCCTCCGCGAGTACCTTTGAAGCAAATAAAATGTCGACATTGAAACGTACCGGCTGAGCTAAAGATTGTTCCTCCGTCGTGCATCCCAGGCTCACCCAAACTTCGAAATTTTTGATCTTCATCTCCGAATAATACATTTTTTTATTTCAACCCAGCGATATAAGAAATCCAGCTTAAGCAAGCTTCACCTTCAGTCACCCGAGTGAATTTTCCATTTCCGGAACCGGTGCGAGTTGTGCCTTCCCAGTAAATCACGGACTGTTTAAAACCCACTTCTTTCATGATCTCGCGAAGTTCGGGAATAGTCCAAACGCGCCAATCGTACGTGAAAACATCTTTATATAATTTCTTCCCGATTCGGAAATGAATCGCAAAATCAGCATGACCGGAAACGGGGTCAAAACTTTTTTGATCCCAGTAGTAAGTATACCCTTTGTGCTTTGTTCTATCTAAAACTTCATCGGCACACTGCGACCCACCAAAAACATCGATGATGTAAAGACCCCCTGGCTTAAGTGAATCAAAAACATTTTTGAAATATTTTTTTAATTGTTCACGTTCCCGAAATAAGCAATAAGAGAAATTAACGGCCACAACCATGTCGGCACGGGGCACTTTTTTATCTAAGACATTCATTTGAACCAATTGAATTCTTTTCTGCTGATCCAGATTCAACGTGTCGATGAAATTTCTTTGACCGTACTCCATAGGCTCAGAATCAAGATCAACCCCGAATGATTTATAAGTTTTATCTAACTTGGTCCATTCGCTACTGATGATTCCCGTCCCGCAAAAATCTTCACGTAAAGTCAGTCCTTTTTTTAATTTCTGACGGAGTTCTTGATAAACGGCTCGATAAAAAATGACATCAGTATCTGGAGACTGAACTGATTTGATATAGAGATCGTATTTTGTCTTGGTATCTAATTTCAATTTTCCCATTACGGCACTTCCATACAAACTTCACGTACAGCTTGCTCAATATCATGTTTTTGCGGAACACTGGCATCTTCCAAGTTAGGATGTAAACCAATTCCGGGAATATGCTTTCCCGCAACTACTCGAGGTCGTGCCAGTAAATTATAAAATAATTCTTGAACCACGCGGTAAGACAAATGTTCGGCAAAATTTGTAACTTCGGTATCTTCGTTGACAAAAACCACTCGCCCCGTTTTTTCTACTGAGGCTTTAATCAAAGGCCAGTCGTAGGGATAAATCGATCGCAGGTCAATGACCTCCACCGAAAATCCCTCTTGTTTCAATTGATCCGCGACTTCATTACAAAGTAATAAGTGCCGTCCGTAACTCACCACGGTAATTTGATCACCGGTTCGTGTAATCTTACCTTTACCGAATGGAACCAAATACTCTTCCACCTGCGGCCACTGCGCTTTCCAATTGGATCGATCACCAATTGGCGCATCGATCATGTTTTTTAATTCTTTTTCGTTGGCCGGTTCGCCCGGAATAAGCTCATCCCCACGCACGCGCATCAGCGCCTTGGGTTTTAGAAACATGCAAGGATTTGGATCTTTAATACAAGAAAGTAGTAATCCGTAAGCATCGAGCGGATTTGAAGGCATAACAACTTTCCACCCGGCTAATCTCGATGCCCAGGCATCAAAAGAATGCGAGTGATACACGCTTCCGCGAATACCGGCTCCGACTGGAGTCATCACCGTCATCGGCAAATTATATCGTCCGTTCGTACACCATAAAGTGTTTCCGGCGATTTTTAGAAGATCGATGGTGTTAAAAATATAATCGGCGAATTGAATTTCGGCAACGCACCTATCGCCAGCCATCGCTATTCCCATAGCCATGCCGATGATTCCACGCTCATCAAGTGTCGTGTTCCATGCTGTTTTCAAACCTTGCGTGGCGGTGAAGACTCCGCCTAAAGGCATTCCGACATCTTGTCCGAAAACATCTTTGAGATCATAATTTGTTTCTGCGTAGTGCAAAGCTAATCGAATACTTTGTGCCATATTCGCCATTAGAAATTTCTCCAGTCCGCATTTTCATTATCTACGTAAGTGTGATTCCAGATGCTATCGGCTTGAGGTACCGGTTCCGTACGCGCTTGCTCGGCCGCACGAATTCCTTCAAGTTCGTAATCTTCCCACAACGCTTTCACTTCCGGCAAAGTAATATGGCCGGCTTTTAACAAACGTTGTTCAAAGTCTTTCACTGGATCAACTTCGTTTTGAATCGGATTAGCACCCGACGCTGATGAGTGTCCGTAAAGACGAGACACCATGGCCTCTAAGAAAGCTGGCTTTCCAGTTTTGCGAATGTAATCCATACTTTCTTGAATTTTTAAATAAGATTCAACCGGATCATTTCCATTAATAACTTCGGCTTTTATATTAAATGCTTTGGCGCGGTCCGCGATAAAAGTTTCCCCGTGCTGACCTTCGTAACTGGTCGAGATCCCCCATTTATTATTTTGAACGGTAATCAACATCGGAAGTTCCTGACCTCGGCGCGAGGCTAAGATCAGGCAGGAAGCGAAATCGCCTTCGGCGGTACCGGCATCACCTCCGGTCACAATGGTTAAGGCTTTCGAACCTTGTGTTCTTTTTTGAACGTGCGCGGTTCCACAGGCGATGGGGTATTGAACCTCTAAAGGAGAAGTCACCGGAGCAATATTCCATTCAGGAATAACAAAATGATTCGAAAAATTTCGTCCACCGGTCGATCGGTCGGTGGTACGGTTCATCATTAAACGAATAGAGGTCAACATATCTAAACCCATCGCCACCACGGTCGGCGAACACCGATAATGTAGATGAAGGTAATCATACATCGGGCCCTGTCCTTTTTTCGCCAACATCCCTAACGGCACACCCCAGGCCTCTTCGCCTGGACCACCAATCCAGAAATAAGATTCTCCCGCGCGGTAAATTTTAATTAATCGCTCCTCGAGCACGCGCGTCTTAACCATGTGTTTATACATTTGAACGAGAATATTTTTTGACAATCCTGAAAACGACTCCACCTTTGGATTAGAAGAAGTTTTAGATTCGCTGGGAACGGTATTTTTTGCTTTACTCATGATGCTGGGACTATATCTATTTTTTGAATGAAATACGGCACTTAATGAGGTGCGAAATGTACTTTTCTAATTTCGTTTTAAATTTAAGCAAATTGGTCTACTATTAGAACTTAAAGAGGTAATTACATGAATTTCATGAAACGTTTTGGACTGATTATTCTTATCAACGCACTGGTTATGGTCACCGTCAGTATCTTACTTACAGTATTCAACGTTCAGCCGTATTTGAACGCTCACGGAATCAACTATGGAAGCCTCTTGGTGTTTTGCCTTCTTTGGGGCTTCGGTGGTGCCTTCATTTCTTTATTGTTATCTAAATTTATGGCTAAAACCATGATGGGTGTAAAAATAATTGACCCAAATATAATGTCGTCACCGGACGAACAGTGGTTGGTGCAGACCGTTCACCGCCTGAGCCAGCATGCAAGCCTTCCGAAGATGCCCGAAGTAGGCATTTACGACGGTGATGATATGAATGCCTTTGCTACCGGACCGAGTAAATCGAATTCGCTGGTGGCAGTATCTTCGGGTATTTTAAGTAAAATGAATCGCAACGAGCTTGAGGGCGTGTTAGCTCATGAAGTGGCGCATATTGCAAACGGCGATATGGTCACGATGGTATTAATCCAGGGAATCGTGAACGCGTTCGGTATGTTTTTATCTCGGATAGCGGCATTTGCTTTATCTCAAGTCGTCGACGAGAAAAAAGCCCCCATCGTGCGTTTCATTGCGACCATCGTTTTTGATATTTTATTTAATTTCTTAGGAATGTTTGTGGTCGCTTACTTTTCTCGTCGTCGCGAATTCCGCGCTGACGCCGGTAGCGCCTCAATTGGTGGTAAAGAAAAAATGATTCAAGCCTTACAAAGATTACAACACGAAATGTTGCCGGCTCCTGCTGAAAAAAGCCCTGTCGCAACTTTGCAAATTTCTGATCGCCGCAAAAGCTTTTTATCCGCTTTAGCTACGCATCCCCCGTTGGAAGAACGAATTGCACGTCTGCAGGGAAAATCACAGTAACTGGACTTTTCAATCTCTTGCTTGATTACTGATCTCTTTGATCACCGCGTGCGGTCCGTTATATTTTACGTGATATGTTTTATTGATGTCTAAAATGAGCTTCTCTGATTTGTTCTGATTCCATTTCAGATCGATATTTATTTTTTCTGCGTTTGGCGATGATCCTTCTAAAGGAAAATGCAATGTTAATGGCGCCTGGGCATCTTGTCCTCCACCAAATACGGCCTCCCGAAGCAAGACTCGATTATTTAACTTCACAACTCCTCGGGCTCCAACCGGGGACAATGGAACCCCATTTCCATCTCCTTCTAAAACAAGAGAAACAAATTTTTTCTTGATTGAAGAATTTTCCTGCGTCATATTTTTAAAAAATTTAACAGTTGGATCATGGCCACGCATTGCATTTTCACCAGTGATCATATCTAAATCTCCATCACGATCAAAATCAAACAGTACGACGCCTTTAGGATTAATCACATCCTCGCCCAACTGATCTGAAATATCATCAAACGAGATTTCATTTCTTTTAGACAATAATACCATTTTAGTTTCCGGTGGATAATCAGAATTGGCTAAAACTAAATCCAAAGTCCCATTCAAATCAAGATCACCAAAGGTCGAACCAATTTCGGATTGATTCTCAAATTTGGCCGGTCTCGGAAAGCTTGTATATCTTTCAAACGGCGCAGGATAACGGTTGAGCAACAAGGAACTTTTATCAGATTCGGATCCCGCCCAGGCGTGAGTGACTTCACCTTGAAAAATATCAAGCTTTCCATCTTGATCTACATCTCCGCACGAAGCCGTAAAACTGTTTCCGTTACCACGGAAATTGGCTCTTCCCTCTTCATCACCATCAAAGTGTAAAGACTCCGCGAGATCTTTGTACTGGCCGTCTCGATTAAACATCAGCTTATTCCAACGACGTCCGTACCCGGCAATCAGTAAATCCATTTTTCCATCATTATCTATATCGCAAACATTGGCCATGTAAGCTGGCACCGTAGCTTCATGGGACTCGAGCGGCAGCAATTCAAGCCCTTTCAATCCGACGCGGTCTGAAATATCTTTAAATGAGTTTTTATTTCCTTGAAAAAGATAGAGCGGCCCGGCCGAATATTCCGAACGTCCATCATAATATGATGTGGCTAAAAAATCCAGATGGCCATCTTGATCATGATCAAAAAATTGAATGTCTCCCCAGTTTGAGACGACTTTGGGTAGAGCGCGCTCTTTCACTGGTTGAAATATTACTGTTTTGAGCAAATCATTTACCACCAGGTTGAAGCCTAAAAGGGGACGCCTGCGGTAACGAACAATGACACCCCAGTGTGATTTGTCGAAAATTCCTCGCGCCATCTTCAAAACGGCTTGAAATTCAGGTTTAAATCCCTCGACTTTGTATTCAACAAATTTTTGACCTTTATCGTTCATAAATATACGAGTTGCTAAAGGCTCAACATGCCATTCGGTCAGGATCATGTCGTCATAACCATCTGAATTCAAATCCGCAACCACGGTTTGATTGGCTTTAAAATCTGTGGGTAATCCTAAATTAAAAGTTTCGTTAGAAAATAATTTACTTATTTGGTTTGGCTGGCGAGTCCCTTTGATAGATGCGCAAGAGACAAGAAATAAAATTTGAACACAAAAAACAAACTTCATACAAAATCCTTCGTTAGGGTATAAGTTACCCTATGCCATTCAAATGATAAAGTCTCTAATTTGATCTTGTTTCACCGGGGCAAATTAGGGTAAGTATGGACATGCAAAAAATATTCGTTATGGGTGGCGGTGGTTTTACGATGGAGCCTAAGAACCCCTTATTAGATCTCTATACGCTTTCGCTGACACAAAAAATAAAGCCCAAAATATGCGTTTTGCCGACCGCAAGCGGCGACAACCCGAATCTAATTCAAAGTTTCTATACTGCATTTCACAAATTAAATTGCACGCCGACCCACCTCTCTTTGTTTAACCCACCGACACGCGATCTGGAATCTTTCATTTTTGATCAAGATCTTATTTACGTAGGTGGCGGGAATACCAAAAATTTGCTTACCCTGTGGAAAGAATGGAATCTGGATAAATTTTTAAAACGCGCCAATACTGACGGAATAGTTTTAGCCGGCCTCAGCGCGGGTATGATTTGTTGGTTTGAGCAAGGCGTAACGGATTCTTTTGGAAAAAACCAATTAGATGTTATCGCTGGTCTGGGCTTTTTGTCTGGTAGTGCCTGTCCTCATTTTGATAATGAAGTCCATCGGAGACCGTTCTACATTCAGTCTATCAATAATAAATTAGCACAAGGTGGATTAGCTTTAGATGACGGAGTAGGCGCTTTATTTATTGATGGAAAAATTATAGAATACGTTTCGTCTCGTCCTCAGGCCGGCGCCTACAGCGTGCAACCCGGCCTTGAGAAAAAACTATCGGTTAAATATCTGGGCTAGAAGCGCCAGGTAAGGATTACC
>JACMMZ010000055.1 GCA_014378775.1 Pseudobdellovibrionaceae bacterium | reverse complement strand
TAATGGTGTGAATTATTATTGGAAAGATAAAGCAAAACGCGGACCGGCTCTTCAGTTGGGTGTGATCGCGCAAGATGTGGAAAAAGTTTTCCCTGAGTCGGTGTTAACCGATGCACAAGGATCTAAATCGGTGCTTTACACAACGCTGATTGCGCCGATGATTGAATCAATTAAATCGCTGTATAAACAAATCACGGCTGTTGATGCTAAGGTTCAACAGCTTGAAGTGGAAAATTTAAAGTTGAAAGAAAAAGTTAAGGAATTCGACGCGCTTAAAGCCTACCTGTGTAGCAAAGATGTCAGCGCGCCGATTTGCAAATAAATAATTTTTTCAAACAACCTTAGTTGCGTTGTTCACAATTCATATTTTCATCTTGATTAAAAGATCCAGTTAGGCGGCCAGTTTCGTCGCTGAGTTCAAAAACGACATCGCCGCGATCGGGATAAACTAAGGTTGTTACGGTTTTCATCGGGTACATCGCAACCACTTCAGATCGCACTTCAAGCGGTGAAATATCGTAAATTAAAATTCCTTTGGCAGATCGAATCTTAAGTGATCCTTGTTCGATATTCACTTCATACTTTTGTCCGGTCAAAGCGCTTACGCATTGTACGTTAGCGGCGAAAGTTGAATATGAAGTGGCTAAAATCACCATAAAAATGATGCTTTTCATTGGGTTTTCCTTTGTTAGTTTTTGTTCGAAATGGACCTTAACTGAAAATCTTTAAAATTTCTTCTTTTATTTTTTGGGTATGGAGAAAGTTCTGCAAAAGGGGAATATTTACCAGTCCGTTAAAAAGATCGACAGTTCCAACGTCTAGTTCTGAATCATTTTTTTAAGTAAACCATACGAAATACCGATATTCATGATGTATGACAGATCCCAAAAAAAAGAATCTATCTGAAGATCCGATGGCGGCCCTTTTAGCTGAGTTAAATCTCACTGAAAATGGCGGCGATTTGTCTGCGGAAAAACCAGGAAATTCAGAGGATTTGATCGAGCTGGGTGAAGTCTCAGCGGTCTCTCATTCGGTTGATGATTTGAATGAAAATTTTGAAGATGAAAACAGTGATTTTGGATTATTAGATCTTAATTTTGGTGCTGCAAAAGAGGATGCATTTGAAATTAAATTGGCAGCTGAGCCGGAAGAAATAATTCCCGTTTTGGAAGTAGCCATCATCACTGAACCTTTAAGCGAAGATATTGAAATCAAAAATGAACCTACATTAGAATTTCAACCAAAATCATCAGATGAAAATTCAGATAGAACCGTTGCCATCTCGCGCACGCAATTGACGGCGGCCTCTGATTACGGGACGGGTGATCGCACCGTCGCGGTAGCCGGCTATTCAAATCGAAGCCAACCGACCAGTGATGAAAACGTTAAAATTTCTGTGGGTCAATCCGCCGGTGGATCATCGAGTTACGGCGGATGGGGATCGACTGATTCCAATTTAGCTCAAGCTGAAAATCTGAAAATGGCGCAGAGTAAAATTTTAGAATTAGAACGTGAAAACGAAAAGCTTCGTCGCCAAAACGAAGAACTTATTTCGGCTTCGGAAATTATTCGTGAGCGTTCAGATCTTTTAACGGCTCAGGTTTATGAATATAAAAATGACCGTGAAGCGTTAGAGAGTTCATTTAAAAATGAAATGGCTTTAATCAAAAGCCAATTGAATCGAAAAGATGCTGAATTACAAAAAGCCCAGATGAAGATCGATGAATTAGATTCTCGTTTGAAATTTGATATGAAAAAGATTCGGATTCGCGAACGCGAATTAGAAAATCGCTTAGAATTAATCCGTGCCGAGAAAAATGCCTTGGTTAGAATTAAGGATGAGCAAATCTTAGAATCGCGACGTAAAATGGATCAACTTCAATTAGAAGTCGATAGCTTCCGTCAAAAATGTGTTGAATTAAATCGGGTGATTGAAACCAATCAAGACTCTTTCAAGCGAACCACGCGTGCGTTACGTTTAGCTATGGCCAATCTTGAGCTCCAA
Organism: Pseudobdellovibrionaceae bacterium; assembly: GCA_014378775.1. Lineage (GTDB taxonomy): Bacteria > Bdellovibrionota > Bdellovibrionia > Bdellovibrionales > Bdellovibrionaceae > Pseudobdellovibrio. Next base: position 6,052 of record JACMMZ010000055.1, on the reverse strand, counting down.
GAAGAAAATAAATTTCCCCTTAAAAAAGTAGACTAAGGGGATTAATTAAATGAGTGATCCCGAAGTCCGCCGCCCCTTAAAAAAAATTAAATTACTTTTAAGTGATTTACACCTTGGGCGTGGTCGTTTATTACAAGACGGTCGTTTAAATTCATTTGAAGAATTTTATTACACCGAAAAATTAGTGGAATTTATCCAGTATTATTCTGCTGGGGCCTTTCGAGATTATGATGTCGAAATTGTGATCAACGGAGATTTTCTTAATTTTTTACAAGTCGATTATAAAAGCCATTACTTAACGACGATCACCGAATCCATTTCGGTCGAGATTTTAAAATCCATCTTAGAAGGTCATGAGCCCGTGTTTAAAGCCATGGGGGAATTCTTGGCGCAACCTTTTCGTAAAATCACCTACGTGATTGGAAATCATGATCAGCCGATGATGTTTCAAGGTTGCCGGGATTATTTAGATCAATTTGTAGGAAAACCTTTGCAGTACAAAAATATCGTTTACCTAGTTGATGGAATTCACATCGAACACGGTCACATGCACGAAGCGGTCAATCGCATAGATCCACGTAAATTATTTATCAAACAAGGTTTGTTAGAACCAATTTTAAATCTTCCTTTGGGTTCGCATTTTTTTATCGAATTTGTACTTAAGGTCAAAGAAAAATACCCGCACATCGATAAAGTTCGTCCGTTTAATATGATGCTCAAGTGGGCGCTGTTTAATGATCCGAAAATGTTAGTAGTGATTTCCGGTTTATTAGGAAAATATTTTTACCGCCTTTTATTTTCGCCGGATAAAAGAAATAACTGGTCATTTCGAAAAGTTTTTAAAATTTTACTCAGCAGCGCTATATTTCCAGATTTGAGCCATTCGGCTCGTAAAATACTTATGGATGAACGCGTTCATTCCGTGGTCTTCGGACACACCCATATTTTCGAGTACAAAAAATGGGGAACAAAAAAAGAATATTTTAATACAGGAACGTGGACCGAGCTGACGTCATTAGATTTAACTTCATTTGGTAAAATCACCAAATTGACTTACGTATTATTTGATTATATCGATGGTGATCAAGAGCCCCACGGCCGCTTGAAAGAGTGGAAGGGCTTTCACCGCATCGAGGAAGATGTAGTTGTAGCATGATGATGGAACTTAAGCAGCACTTTCAAATTGAATCAGCGCGGTTTTTACCAAATCTAGAGCCGGGCCATCCCTGTTCACACATGCACGGGCATAGTTTCAAAATTATTCTCACCTTAAAAGGCCCGGTCGATTCCGTTAAAGGCTGGGTTATGGATTATCACGTGATTACCAAAGTAATGGAGCCCATTTTAAAAAAATTAGATCACCGAGTCTTAAACGAAATCGAAGGTTTATCTAATCCCACATCAGAAATTTTAGCCAAATGGATTTACGACCACGTGATTCAACAAATCCCGATCCTGACGGCGGTCAATATTTCAGAAACTCCAAACACAGAATGCATTTACCGAGGCTAAGCCCTAAGTCGAGTCTGTGAAGTTCATCAATCATTGTCAGCAAAAACGAAATCCTTCATAATTGAAAAATGTCTGACGAAAGTATTTCCGATAAAACCAGTATAGTATCCAGCGATACCTTTCGTGGTAAAATGCGGGCCGCTGATGAGGTGCCTCCGGCCATCGTGATTTTAGTGGGTCCGCCGGGCTACGTGGGAAAACAGTGGCTGATCAATAAAAATGAAATCGTAGTTGGAAGAGCCGGCGAAGTGGAAGTCAGCATTTCTGACACGTCATTAAGTCGTCAGCACGCTAAATTTATCGTAAGCGGCTTAGATGTTTTGATCGTGGATATGGGTTCGACTAATAAAACCATCGTGAACGGTCAACCGCTTCCACCTATGGTACCGAGAAAATTAAATAATAATGATCAAGTGAAAACTGGAAATGTAATTTTTAAATTTTTAGAAAAAGGAAATGTTGAATCATTATCCAATCAGCATATTTTTGATAAAGCTCAGAAAGATGCTTTGACCGGCGCTTTTAATAAAGGGGCTTTGCTAGAAAAAGGACCGGAACTAGTTCGCAGATCCGGCGTGTTATCCGAACCTTTAGCGGTGATCACGTACGATATCGATTTTTTTAAAAAAATTAACGATGGGTACGGCCATCCCGGCGGTGATTACGTTTTGAAAGAACTCGGATCGTTGATGCAATCAAAACTGGTTCGTGCCAATGATTATTTTTCTCGTTACGGCGGAGAAGAATTCGTTTTAATTTTACAAGCCACCACTTTAAAAACCGCGATGGAAGTGGCCGAGCGAATCCGTCAAACCATTGAAGCTCACAATTTTATATTTGAAGATAAAAAAATAGTGGTGACCATTTCATTAGGAGTTTCGATTCGAAATTCAAAAGACACCTGGGAATCCCTTTATGACCGCGCGGATAAGGCTCTCTACGTCAGTAAGCAGTCAGGACGCAACCGAGTCACCTCTGGAGACGCTGTTTGACGGATGCTCTGGGTTGGGCTAAGGTCAAGGTAAAGGGGAATTTATGAAAAAAATATTTGCAGCTCTCGCGACGATTTTAGCCACCCAAAGTTTGCTAGCCCAGATTTATTTCGGACAAGTACGCGTTTACAACTTTGCTCAGCAAACAGCTTGGATCACCAACAATACCAATACTGATTTAGTCTACAGCAATCACTTTGTATCGGGACAATCTTTCGACGCTCGTCACAATTGTTACGGCATCATTCGTCCTTACCAAAGCTGTACGCTTCAAGTTCAATTTTGGCCCCAGTTTTTTGGTTACCACTCAGCCAATATTTTCATGACTTTCATAAGTCCGGTCACGCACCAGTCTTTCACGACCCAAATCAATGCTTGGGGACAGGCCGTTCCTTAATTTCATCAGCTTATTTGATACTTATTAAAGCTGCTCGTAACCCGAGCAGCTTTTTTTATTTCAACTTTAACTGAGCTAAACTATCTAAACTATTCAGGTAAAATTAACCCATCATTTAAAATTATAATCAAAATTAGCCTATCCATTATTTTATAATAATTTCAAACATTTAGACCATTGTGACACCACAAGTGATGGCCCCCTAATTGCTTTTACATAAGGCAAGTGTCGTAAAGATTCTACCCCAGGTGGGCTAGAAACTTTCAAGAAACATTAACCGAACGAAAGATAGGGAGTGTCAAATGGGAAGAGAAATGGATCAGGAGCCGTCAGTGAGAACTGATCAGCAATTGATTGAAGACGTCAGAAACGGCGATCGTTCTTCTTACTCAGAACTCGTGAAACGACATCAAAAGGGATTGCTGCGGTTGAGTATGAGATTTATGAAGGATCTGGATCTGTCGCAAGATATCGTGCAGGAAGCTTTTATTAAAGCTTACGAGAAACTAAATCTTTTTGAGGGCCGCTCAAGCTTCAAAAGCTGGTTGTTTCAGATTGCAGTGAATGTCGCTCGTAATAAATTACGAGAGAACAGATATCATTTCTCGGACATTGATGATGTCGAGATCGGCGTGAATGCCACGGCTGAGTCCTCATTGATCGACCATGCGGTGGGAAACATTTTGCAGAAAGAAGTCGACCAACTTCCGTTCAAGCAAAAAACTGCGCTGGTATTAAGAGTGTATGAAGATTTAAGTTTTGCGGAAATCGCAGAAATTATGCAATGTCCGTACGATACCGCGAAAGCGAATTACAGACATGCATTATTAAAATTAAAAGAAGTTTTTCAAACGCGAGCCGATTTACACACGTGGGCTCCTGAGACAAACGGAATGTTTAACGAAATGAACGCGAAATTCGCAGAGGCGGCAGAATGACACAAAAAAGATTTTATGCAGATGTACTCTTAAAGCAAACTTTAAAAAAAGAAGATCGCGTCCGTATTCCGACCGATGAATCTTTTTATGAAGCCATGAATAACAAAATTATGATGGCCATTGAATCGTCCGAGGTAGCTCCGGGAAATAAATGGGAAAAGCCGTGGGTGTTTCTGGAACCGGGGATTGAACTTAATGAAGGTGCAGGCAACTTACGTTCAAGACTAAGTTCAAAGTCAAAGTAAGAAATAAAAAATTAAAATCCAAAACGCAAACACGGATGTTTGCTGAATTTCAGACCGGTCAAAGTTTTTTCAAATCAGTTTCAGGGTCGTCAGACTTTTCTAAACTCTTCACTGTTGAAATAAATTTCAATAAATCACGATCTAACTTTCTATATAAAACTTCAAAATCATCTAAATTTTCCATGTAGGTTTTATACAAACCTAACCGGGCATTATTCATTTTTTCTTTTTCAAATTTAAAATAAGCATTGGTTTTAAGTTGGGGCTTAAGGTTTTGGCTGAAATGATCGATGACCAGACTTAAACGAGATTCCCGCTGTGATTCGTCCTCTTTGGAATAAACTTCTTTTTTATGATTTGAGTACCACGTATCAATGCTAGCAATTTCGTTTGAAACAAATTGTGCAAACAGAACATCATCGGCATTTTCATTTTGAATGAGCTCAAGAGTTTTTGATTTTTCGCCTTCCAGATCGCGGTAAAACATTTCGGACCCTTTGGCTCCGATGAACACCGCAAGCTTTTCGTTAAAGTCCGCGTTGTTTTTAATGTAAATCGTGGTGTGGACAATTTCGTGGATAATGGTGTTGACCAAATCATGCTCTTTGTACCGCAGCATGGATGATAATAAAGAATCTTGAAACCAACCCAAAGTTGAATAGGCCGCAACGCCGCGAACGTAAGTGTCATAGCCTTTTTCTTGCATCAAGGCCGATTCTTTGAGCGCATCAGCCTCGTTAAAATAGCCTTTGTACGGCATCTTTCCTACAACGGGGAAAGACCATTCATAATTTTTCATTTCCCATTTCTCGGCCGCCTGCACCACCCAGGTCACATAGGGGCGGCCTAGTTCGATGTAAGTCGAATAGTTTTTTGTTTCTTTTAATTTCAATTTTTCGAAAGCAAAAACGCGCGCTTTTTGCGACAACAAAATTTTATTTTTTTGATCATTTGTGAAAGCGTGCTTTTTTAATAGAGCTTCGTCGATCGGTTCGCGGGTGTTGGCCATTTTCCATTGATTCATGCCTGAACTAAAATAATATCCGATCTGACAACTGGATAAAAATAAAAAACATCCTAAGGCTGCAAGATTTTTTTTTAGAATCATAGATACAACGAAATGCCGATTTTTAAGGAATTATCATCTGACGATGATCCATCGTCTAGCGGTGTTTGCCAAATATCGTAACTGACTTTGAAAGAAAATCTTTCATTGAGTTTAAATTTAATCCCGGCTCCGTAGCTCGGTGCAAAGCCATTTTTGGTTTGGATATCAATGGTGTCGGCATTGGCGTAACGGATTTGCTTTTTCTTTTTAATGTAAGCGGTTCCACCTTTTATATAAGGCTGAAACATGGCGGTTTTATCTGTCAAAACATAAATCAGATCGGCCCCGCTGATTTGCGATGATTGTTGGGTCACGCGGGTAGAATAGGTATCACTTTCTTGGCTTTCGTAAAATGAATCGGTGTAACTTAATTCCAGCGCGAATCGCTCTAGAAAATAAAGCGATAACGAAGCCGACTTCGTATCTGATTGGTAGTAATTAGTGGGATTAAAAGTTTTCTTTTGGTAGCCGTAATTGACACCGATTTCGGTCACCAGTGCTTGCGATAATACGGAGTAAAAAAAGACGCTAAGAATGATCCAGACTGATGATTTCATTGATCTAGTTTAGCTGTTAAAAAAAAGGAGTATGAGTGATTAGATCATGTCTCGCCAAATTCTATACTTAAGGCACCACTGGGCCATAGGCTGGCCTTGCTTCACAAACTAATACACGCGCACATTCACACGGTATCGAAGATGAATATAGCCGTCTTTCTCGACTTTATCTTTTGGCGGGTTTGGAAAAAATTTGGCGTCGGCAAAACCAAAAACCGCGGCCAAATCAAAAGGCGCAAAGCCCGATTTTTTCATGATGACGGTTTTCATATATTTTCCGTTTACGTCTAAAAAAACATCGAC
>JACMMZ010000054.1 GCA_014378775.1 Pseudobdellovibrionaceae bacterium | reverse complement strand
TTTATTGAAAGCGTTTCATAAATTTTAAATCGATGAAGTTTTTAATCCACCAGGCAAGCTTTCCTTCAAAAGCAAAGCCTCGATAAGAAAAAATGGCCCGGTTGTGGCCTGAGACCATTATCGTTAAGAAATATTTTTGTGGTTTGTAATCAATCAAAAAAGATGATCTATCGATCAGGGCTTTGATATTCGAAAATAGAATCGGTCCTTCGCGCACGGCGAAAACGCCAGCCTTCGGTAGTGATCGCGCTGTAAAATCACAACAATCACCCGCTGCAAAAATATTTTGAAAGCCTTCGATTCTTAAATGTTCATCAACCCTAACAAATCCATCGTGATTTACTGGTAGATGCGATAATCGAAAGATCGGCGAGGCCTGAGCTGATGTTCCAATTAAACAAACTTTCCGCGGAATTTTTTGACCATCACTAAGTTCCAGTTCATCTTTGTTTATCTTTATCACGCGCACATTTTCTATCAAATCAATTTGTAATCGCTTGAGATTTTTGTAAGCCAGCTTGCGGGTGCTTACATTTTGACTGAAGAGAAGCTGATGGTCGCCGGTAATCATTCGGATCTTGTGTTTTGAATCGGGGAATCGTCTTCGGCAAGCGATGGCGATTTCGAAAGCGGCGGCTCCCCCGCCGATCACGGTGAAGTCTATTTTTTCGTTCGATTTATTTGACCGTTCGATCAATTCATCCCATTTTAGGATAAGTTTCGATATGGGCTTAAGGTAAATAATATCAGTTTGGCCATTAGGTTCGTTTGGAATCGTGCGTGGCTCGATGCCTATGTTAATCGAGCAAATATCGTAGTCAATGAGACTTCCATCAGATAATTGAACTCGATTTTCACGGGCTTCAATTTTTTCAACTTTTTGTACGATGAAGTTAAATTTGTATTGAAGGCAAATTTTTAGCAAGTCGAAATGAAGTTGTTCTGCTTTATAAATGCCGGCCATGTAACTGGGTATCATTCCCGAATAAGGAGAATTTGTAACATCAGAGATCAATGTGACTTTTATGTGTGATTGATCTAATAAAGCCAGCTGATGTAAAACCTGAATATTGGCATGGCCGGATCCGAGTAAAAGTATTTTTTTAGCGATTTGCAAATTAAGTTCTTCCTGATACTTTAAGACATTCTTATATCAGGATTGTTTTGGCAAAGGAATTAACTTGGATATGATCACATCACACGAGCTTTTTAGAATGACCGGAGCTTTTTCCATCATCGATGCTCGATTGGGAATTCTTGCAATTAATTATGAGGCGTCCATGTGGAAATGGCCACAGGATCCACAAAACCCCATGGAAAAATGAGACCTACTCAGAATCTTCAAAGATTTTTTCTTTTAAAGCGATTTTGATAAATTGTTTTTCGTAATGGCGATCGCGACGATTTTTCTTCGCATCAGTTCGTTTGCCTTTTCGCTTATCTTTGATGATTTCTTCAAGGTGATTGAGATCATCAACTGTTTTGATATCTTTGGGAGAATTTCTTTTTGCCATCAGGTTGTTATTTTCCATTTCCTTAACGTGATAAATCCCACCAATACAAATCCTGCCGACAGATAAACCAAATACTTAAAATCAGCCGATGAGGGCATAATTGAACCTAATCCAAACAAAAACAATGTCGCAAAACTTGTCAAAGACACTCCGAAGCCGTTGATACGGCCACGCAATTCAGGTGGGATAAATTTTTGCCGGGCTTCAGCTTCCGCAATGCTAAACCCGTAAAGTCCGATTCGAGAAAATAAAACCAAGGCCATAAAAAGATAAAGTCCAAGTAAACTATTTAATGAAAAACAAACAGCTGCGCTGGTAACGCATAATAATTGAAATCCCAGAAATCTATTCGCGGTCATTTTAAGTCCCCATTTGAGGTGATACTTATTATATAGAAAAGTTGGCAGCAAACCAAATAAAGCACCACACCCTCTGAAAATACCAATTTCTGTTTCACTTAAATGAGCCGAATCCTTTAAATAGCCGGCCAACAAAACTCCATGCGGGCTTAAAACCGAGAGCCACAAAAAAGAGTACGCAATCATCGGAATGGCAAAGCGCTGATCTTTAAAATACTTTAATCCGTTCATGAATTCTCTGAGTGGGTTTTGGCGTTCCTTTATTTGAACGGCTATTTTGATTGATTCAGGATTTTTATGCGTGACAGAGCTTAGAAGTTTATATTCAGGTAGAAAAGAAATTAGATTAATCAAAGCAATAAGACTAAAACCAAAATAGTTAAAGTTATAAAAGCTAACAAAAAGTAGAAGCCCGGCAATTAACGGAGCCGACACTTCGGTCATAAGATCGAGTCTTTTTAATCGACTATTAAAAACGGGTAGTTCTTCTTTTTTGAGGTAATCCACTGCCAAATCAAATCCAACGCTGACCTCCATCAAAGACGATCCGATCGATGAAAAAATACCTAAAATAATTAATATTCCTAAAAATATCCAAGACTGAGCGGATTGCTCCTTTAAGGTATCAGAAAAAAAAACGATAACGACCCAGCTTAAGATAAGCGAAATAGTTTGTGAACCAATTCCTAATTTAAATATTTTTTTTCGAGTCCAAAGATCGATGGTATTCATTATTGACGGCGTTAGGAAAAATTGAACAATTTTAATTGATAAAAAGTAAATAGCTACAATTTGTAATTTTCCTGGAAAAAGACCAATCAAAACAAGCGGGACGGCAAAATCCCAGGCTTGATCCCCGAAACGAGTTAAGAATCGACTAAGTAGTATTTGAAATTGCACTGTCATAATTTAATTCTAATTGAACCCTTTTTATTTAAGTTTCAGATGCTTTGATTAGTCATCTTTTATCAGTGAGACTGGTGTTTAGGCTGTTATTCAGACAGGAGCAAAAAATGCAAAAAACTAAAATTAAAGTAGATCTAAATTTGAATTTTTCTTATTTACCATACAGAAAGAGTTACATTTATTGGACGTGAAAGATACTTTAAATTCTTTACAAATATTTTGAGGGCGGGAAGTTTTCCAGCGCAGGACCAAATTCCTTCGTAGCTCCTGTTTACACCTGCTTACTCAAAAAAATTATTCTGCATGCAAGGATTTAATTCTCAAGGTTTGGTTAAGCCACTCGATGAATGTTTTCTGTAAGGGCTTTCCCGGCGGATAAGATAAGTTATCTTTGGATACCCTGCTTAGATTTTGAACTTTTGTTTGAGTACCTTAGTCGTAAATCTTTTTGATTGGATTGAGCTCTCATCAGGCCATGTTCCAATTTAACTACACTAAGGTGTTATCCTGTGTTATCAGTTAGTCACAATGACATTTGCAGAAATTATAATTTTCATTTTATTAGTCACAGTTTTTAGCTTTGTTCTTTCCCCATTGCAAAAAAAATTAGAAAGAAAGCTTTATACTTTTTTTAAGTCGCGAAATTCGCGTCCTCATGATGGCTCAATAATTGACGTTACAAACTCAATCGAAAAGGACAAGAAAAATGAATAATTTTAGTGCGAATTCTCCGGAATTTTTAGCCCGTTTTTGGAGTCGTGGAATTTTGGCCGCGGTAGCCTTAACCAGTCTTATTTTCTTTTTTAGTTCTTATTCCGTCATTTCCCCGGGATATACCGGTGTTATCTTTAATATTTGGTCCGGATCGTTAAGAACCGTCCCCCAAGGAATTGCTTGGCGATTTCCGTTTATCACGCAAGTACAAAGTTATCCAACCGCCTTACGGACGTATACTATGGTTCGGCGCAGTGGCGAAGGTTCATCAGCAGGCGACGATAGTATTGATTTGCCAACACGCGAAGGTCAACATATCACGCAAGATATTTCAGTGACCTACAACACCTCGGAAGAGCAAGCTGCGCAAGTTTTTAAAGCTTTTCGTGGTGCTGATATTAGTGATATTGAGTCGACATTTATTCGCAGAACGATTATCACAGTCGCGCAAAATACGGCGGGCCAGATGTCTTTGTCTGAAGTGATTTCTGCGAAACGAAATGAGTTGCAAGACAATATTCAAAAAATCCTTAATTCCGAATTAGAAAAAATGGGTTTTCATTTGGATAAAGTAAATTTGGGTGCCAGTCATCTTCCGGAATCATTAGAAAAACAAATGCAGCAGAAAATGGCGGCTCAGCAGCAAGCGCAGCAGGCTGAATATGAATTGCAAAAGCAACAGATGTTAGCCAAAGCCGAAGTTGCTAAAGCCGAAGGCGAAGGACAATCGATTCTGGTGCGCGCCAAGGCCCAGGCTGAAGCTAACCGACTTTTGCAGTCAACGTTAAGTCAAAATTTAATTCAAAGTAAAGCGATTGATAAATGGAATGGAATTTTACCTCAAGTATCTGGTGGATCGACTCCTTTTATTGATCTAAGAAATTTAAAAGCTGCTAAAGAATAAGTTTCAAAAAGAAAAACCAATCCAAGCTCAAGCTAATTGGCATATAAAGTGCAATTTTCTTCCAATGGTGAAGCTAATCATCAAATGGAGGAAAAATGGTACAAGCCTTAGGTTACGCAACTAAATCAGCAAAGGGGAAACTCAAGCCCTTAGAATTTAAAAGAAAAGATCCGGCTGGAAATGAAGTTCAGATTTCCGTAAAGTATTGTGGAGTCTGCCACTCTGACGTTCATCAAGCTCGCAATGAGTGGAGTAATACAAATTATCCTTGCATGCCCGGACACGAAATTATCGGGGTGGTTGAAAAAAAAGGAGCCAAAGTTAAAAACCTAAAAGTAGGCGAGCTTGTCGGCGTGGGATGTATGATTAAATCTTGCCAAAACTGCGAAAGCTGCAAAGAAGGTCTTGAGCAATACTGCACCAAAGGTGCTACGGCTACTTACAACGGAAATATCCGCGAACCTAAAAAATCTAAAAACACTTTTGGTGGCTATTCGGATAAAATTGTGGTGAGCGAAGATTTCGTGTTAAAAATTCCGAAAAAATTAGCACCCGAGTCAGTTGCTCCTATTCTTTGCGCGGGCGTCACTACCTATTCGCCACTACGGTATTGGAAAATAGGCCCTGGCCACAAGGTTGCCATTGTCGGCTTCGGTGGGCTAGGGAACATGGGCGTTAAAATAGCAAAAGCCATGGGCGCCGAAGTAACCGTAGTTACGGCTCATAAAGAAAAAATGGCAGATGCAAAAAAAATTGGTAATGCTGCCATTTTATCTACGGACAAAAAGGCTATGAAAAAAGCCGCAAGTTCTTTCGATTTTATTTTAAGTACGATTCCTCAGCCGCATGACGCTAATCCATTTATTGCGCTTCTCAAGCGTGACGGAGTTTTGACTATTGTAGGGTGTATTGCCCCGCTGTCTAAACCGCTGGATCTAGGGCCAATGATCATGGATCGTCGAGTTTTGGCTTCTTCATTGATCGGGAGCATTGCCGAAACACAAGAGGTCTTAGATTTTTGCGCGAAACACAATATTTTGCCAGATACTAAATTAATTGAAATTGATGAAATCAATAAAGCGTTTGATGATTTAGACAAAGGCGAAGTTAATTATCGCTACGTGATCGACATGAGTTCATTAGCGGGGCAACATGAAAATAAACCTTTACTAAAAAAAATTGGCATCACGCAAAGCTTTGAGCAAAAGTTCTATTAAGCAAATACGGTTCATTTCTTTTTTAAACGGGAAAAGGTAAGATTTTTTCACGCGCACCAACTATATTTGTTTTTTCTGCGGGACTTATAGCCATTCGTATTTGAAATTGAGTCGTCATATTTTACAAATTGATGACTTGCACACTGTTGGTCCTATCTTTGGGAACTGATTTTGCCCTCAATTTATATTAAGACTTCAATTCATCTCTTTTCAATGCAATGATCATCCAACCCCCGCTTTTTTAGATCGGAACAAAAAAGAAAAGAGAGTTTTGTGATTCAAATTTATTGTATGGCTCATCAGGATCGGAGTGACCGAGTTCGTTGGTTGCTGGAGGAATTACAAGTTCCTTACCAAGATCATTTTTTAAATCGAACAAATGGCGAGCTTAAGACTGAGAGTTATTTGAAACTCAATCCCATGGGACGTGTTCCGACGGTAGTGGATGGTGACACGGCCATTTTTGAATCGGGTGGAATTTGCCTGTATTTAGCTGACAAATATCAAAGTAAAGGATTAGCCCCAAGCCTCGATTCGCTTGAGCGAGCCGAATACTTACAATGGATGGTTTTTTCAGTGGCCAGCCTTGAGTGTGTGGTGGCGCGCATGTTTACTTTTCAAGATAAAACGCAGTCTCAAATCGAGAGCATCAAGCTTGAGGTGGAAGCCCAGTGTAAAATCATGAAAGTGGCTTTAAACAAAGTTTTAGAAAAGCAGCCCTATTTATTAAAATCGGGATTTTCGGCAGCCGATATTATGATGGCGGCGGTTATTCCTGGCGCTGCAGATTATTTAATGGAACCCGGATCTGCTATCGAAAAATATATGAAAAATTTGATGGCGCGACCGGCGGCCGTGAAAGCGCAAGTGTTTTAATTGTCTCAACTCAAAGCAAGCAACAAAGAATGGCTCGGTCTTCTGGTATTAGCTTTGCCTTGCATGCTGTACTCGATGGATTTGACGGTTTTGAATTTAGCTCTTCCGCAGATCAGCGCTGACCTTAAGCCGACCGGGTCACAACTGCTTTGGATTGTCGATATTTACGGATTTTTTGTGGCGGGCTCGCTGATTACCATGGGGACTCTCGGGGATAGTATCGGTCGCAGAAAAATTCTCATGATTGGAGCAATTTTTTTTGGTTTGGCCTCGGCTATCGCAGCCTTTTCAAGATCGGCTGAAACTTTAATTATTACGCGAGCCTTGCAAGGCATGGCCGGCGCGACACTGGCGCCGTCAACACTGTCACTCATTCGGGTTTTATTTAAAGATGCGCAGCAAAGAGTGATGGCGGTTGGTTTATGGGGAACAAGTTTTTCGGTGGGAGCGTTGATAGGACCCGTCATCGGAGGCGCGCTGATTGAAAAATTTTGGTGGGGATCGGTTTTTCTTATTAATATTCCGGTGATGGTTTTGTTAGTGATTGTCGGGCCAAAGATTTTACCAGAGTACAAAAATCCAAAGGCCGGGAAAACGGATCTCATCAGTGCAGGGCTTTCATTAATGGCCTTACTCTTTGTCATTTTCGGAATTAAGAAATTAGCCGAGCATGGTTTTGGTTTAATTCCCGTTTTAACTATTTTGCTGGGATCATTTTTAGGTTTTTTATTTATTCGCCGACAAAAAAAACTCACATCACCTTTGATTGATTTGAAACTATTTACTCATTTTACTTTCAATGCTTTGTTGCTGACCAATGCTTTAACCGCGTTTGTTATGTTTGGATCATTTATTTTTTTGGCCCAGTATATTCAGTTAGTGATGGGACTTTCGCCGTTTATGGCGGGCATCTGGTCGCTGGCGTCGCCAATTGGTTTTTTAGTTAGTTCCTTAGTCGCTCCGCAGTTGGCGCAAAAAATCAGACCTGCATTTATCATGTCGGGTGGTTTGGTGCTGGGTGCGATCGGATTTTTTCTGGCATCGCAAGTTAACGGACCGAATGATCTCTATTTATTAGTTGCTAGTAACGTTATATATTCTTTCGGTTGCTCTCCTGTTTTGTTATTCACCACAAATATGATCGTGAATAGTGCGCCGTCAGAGAAAGCGGGAACTGCGGCGGCCCTTTCAGAAACGGGTAATGAGCTTGGTGGGGCCTTAGGGATCGCGTTACTCGGAAGTTACGGAACGTATCTGTTTAAGAATTCAATTTTAGATTCGCTTCCCAATTCACTGACAGCGGAGTTCAAGCAAATCGCGACGGCCAATCTTGAGAACGCTCTTCACACTGCTCAAACCGCATCGGGTGAATCGCGAAAAATTCTAACCGAACTGATTCAAAAAGCGTACACAACGGAATTCGATTCCGTGATGCTTCTATCATCTTTAATTCTACTGAGCCTCACATTTTTAGTTTTAATGAAGCTTCGACATCTTACTTTAGAAGCCGAGCATGGAGCTGATTGATATTTGTTTTAGAGATGCTATCGATCCCCAAAATTCCCATCATCGCGGGGTCGTGGCGCAGGCCCCACCCAGTCAGCCGGTCTTCCACCAAAGCGCCAGTAATACAAATCCTCAACCGTAAGCCTAGCCCATTCAGTTTTTTTTAGAAAGATCATGCTTGATTGCAAGCTCGGATTCTCGTTAAAACAACGAATGTAAATTTTTTCACCCAAATCGGCCCAGCCATATTCTTCAACCAGCGCACGAACCATTATCTCGAGCGTAATCCCAGCCGGCGGATATTTATTTGAACGTTTTTTTGGTAGTTTACGGTCTGAATCAGTGTCTGACATGTTGTTATTATACTATACATTTAGCTTTTTTTACAACGGTATGTTTACATAAGATATGGAGAATATTTATTTAGTTTTTTTTGGCGTCGCTTCGATTTATGTGATCGAAGTGGTTATGCATTTTTTGAAGAAAAATGTTGCGTACAAATGTCTGAAGCCTTTAGAAGATCATTTGAGTCAAATTTCGTACAAAGATCAATACTTAAATCTTTTAGCGCTAGGGGAAATTCGAATAGAAGGTATTCATAACGGCAGACCAGTTGTAGGGATATTTCGATCAAGCAGTGACCAATTTTCAGACTACGTGCTAGGGTATAATAATTCAATCGTATTAAAGCTCGAGAACCCGAAGCCGAAAAAGAAAATTCCTTGGTATCATTTCCAAGCCCCGGATTTTAAAGAAACCAAATATAACGAAGTTAAGATGATGGAGCCTGAATTAGGGGTATTAATTGAATTGCCTGATTTTTTATTTTCTCTTTCGCCAGATGAAAAATTACCTTCAAACGAAATATATCAGTATGCTTTGAGTTTACTCGATTGAATCCTTCAAAACTTAGCGAAATAATCGCCCCGAAAACTTAAAGTTCAATTTTATCTTGATCAACGCTGGCACCGTAACTCGATGCGAGTTCGATATGATTAACAAGATCAACTTTGTAGATAAAGTCTGTTTCATCTAAGTTAATTAAGATCTGAGAGATTATATTTGTTGGTACAAGTTGAGTTTAAGTGGCTGAATAATTTTTTCAACTTCGGCATAAACAACCTTAGCGACTTTCCAGAAAAGTTCGATGCAAAATTCGAAACACTGAATGCTGTCGTCCCGAAGTAGTTTATCGCAAGAGTGAGATATTTTTAATGAATCATCGGCTTTTGCGAGTTCTTCGACTGTTGTGCTCACAAAACCTCGTATTGGTTGTTGGCCAAAAAATTTTGGATGGGTACAGCCTTCAATGCGCAACAAAAGACCATCCTTAAACCCAAATTAGAGCTTTTCTTGTTAAAAAAGGTCTGTCAATTTCTGAACGAGGCCATCAAACGGGGCTGGCCTAATGATGAAATCAATTATAGAGTTGAGATTGATATCTAAAGGTCAAAATGAAAAAAAATATT
Organism: Pseudobdellovibrionaceae bacterium; assembly: GCA_014378775.1. GTDB lineage: Bacteria > Bdellovibrionota > Bdellovibrionia > Bdellovibrionales > Bdellovibrionaceae > Pseudobdellovibrio. The sequence continues at coordinate 5,176 of JACMMZ010000054.1, read as the reverse complement.
TACGAATTAGCTCACGAAATTAATTTAAATCCTGAACATCTCGAGCCTTACGGAAAAGACAAGGCCAAGGTTTCTTTTGCAGCCCTTTCAGATAAGGATTCGAAAGCGAAACTGATTTTAGTTTCGGCGATCACTCCGACGCCAGCGGGTGAAGGTAAGACGACCGTTTCGATCGGGCTTGCGCAAGGGCTTAAACAAGCGGGGTACCGCGCGGCTTTAGCTCTGAGGCAACCTTCAATGGGCCCCGTGTTCGGGCGCAAAGGCACGGCGACTGGTGGAGGTAAAAGTATTTTATCTCCTGCAGAATCAATTAATCTTCATTTCACCGGCGACTTTCACGCGATCGGATCCGCACACTGTTTATTAGCAGCGGCGATCGATAATTGTTTGCATTTTAAAACTTCGCGCCTTGATCCCGAGCGCGTTTTATGGAAGCGCGTCCTGGATATGAATGACCGCGCTCTGCGCCGGATTCAGGTGGGTATCAGTGAAGCCCATCCAAGTGGCCGCCAGTCCGGTTTTGATATCACTGCCGCCAGTGAAATCATGGCCATTCTTTGTTTATCAGAAAACTACGATGATCTGAAAGTTCGTTTGAATCGAATCATCGTGGGCTTTACGCCGGAGCTTGAACCCGTCACGGCCGAAGAGATTCGCGTCACGGGGTCAATGTTAGCTCTGCTTCGAGAGGCGCTGAAACCCAACTTAGTTCAGTCGATCGAAGGCGTTCCGGCCTTTGTGCACGGCGGTCCTTTCGCAAATATTGCCCATGGTTGTAATTCAGTGTTGGCGACCCGCATGGCTTTAGCGCACGCAGATTATGTCGTCACTGAAGCGGGTTTTGCTTTTGATCTGGGTGGAGAAAAATTTATTGATATCAAGTGCCGGCAAAGCGGTCTTTCGCCTGATGTGATCGTCATTGTGGCCACCATTCGAGCCTTAAAAATGCACGGAGGGGTTGAACAAAGTGAGTTAGCTTTAGAAAATAAAGAGGCCCTCATGCAGGGATTGCAAAACCTCGACGCTCATCTTCAGGCGGCTCGTTACTTTAACCGGCCGATCGTGGTCGCTTTGAATCGTTTCTCGAGCGATAGTTCAGACGAACTGAAAACCGTCGAACAGCACTGTGCGCGGCAAAATATAAGCTGCGCCGTCGCTGATGTTTTTGGTCTCGGCGGAGCGGGTGCCTTGGAGCTTTCCGAGTTCGTTGTGAAAGCTTGCGCCGTTCCAACTTCAGCTTTGCCCTTTGTTTATTCGCTGAATGATTCACCGATTGTGAAAATCGAAAAAATTGCGAAACTGATTTACGGAGCCAGCGGAGTTGATTTGTCGGCCGAGGCCGAAGCAAAGCTCAACCTCTTGCAAAAAAATAATCTGGGGGGTCTACCGATATGCATGGCTAAGACTCACGAATCGATTTCAGACAACCCCCAGCTGCGGGGCCGCCCTGAAAATTTTAGAATTTCCATTCGTGATTTTGAAATTAATCATGGGGCCGGTTTTTTGGTGGCTTTGACCGGAAAATTATTAAGAATGCCGGCTTTGCCTCGGACACCAAAAGCCGAGCAAATTCAAATGGACGGATTTGGAAATATCACGGGCTGGTAAGAGCCTTGTCGTCAGGGCTTAATTTTTTTCTTTTTGATCTGGTCGATAAAAACGCCAATCTTTGTTTGTAATGAGCCGCGCGCCGTGACCGAAAGTGAAATAGGACCAACTCCATTGCATCATCACAAAGACGCGATTGCGAAAACGCATCAAGTAAACGACGTGGACAAAAACCCAAGTGAGCCACGCGAAAAATCCCGAAAAATTAAATCCCATCGTGCTGACGACTGCTTTCGAACGACCAATTGTGGCCATGATGCCTTTATCAAAATATTTAAACTCTCCGCGAGCTTTTCCTGAAAAATCAGCGCGGATGGTTTGACCCACAAAATGGCCTTCTTGGACTGCGACCGGAGCCACTCCAGGCAGGCTAAAGCCTTTTTCATCGATGACGATGGCTTGGTCGCCGATGACAAAAATATTTTTGTGATTGAGCAGGCTTAGATCGGGAGTGACCGAAATTCGACCGGCGCTGTCTTTGGGACCAGGAACTTGATCATTCAGCTCTGAAGGAGAAACTCCGGCAGCCCAGATAATGGTTCGCGCTTTAACATACTCGTCTCCCAGGCGAAGACCTTCTTTTGAGAGCTCACTGGCAAAGACTTGAGTCCTGACTTCGACCCCCAAGGATTCTAAATCTTTTTGTGCAACGGCAGAAAGTGTTCTTGGAAATGCCGACAGGACGCGCGATCCGCCTTCGACCAAGATGACCGAGACTTGATTCAAGTCGGCGGTTTGAAAATCTTTGACCAGAGTGTTCGCAGTAATTTCGGCGATTGCTCCGGCAATTTCAACTCCGGTCGGGCCGCCGCCCACGACGACGAAAGTGAGTAATTGTTTTTGAATTTCCGGATCTGTCTCGATTTCCGCAAGTTCAAAGGCCGTCAAAATGCGACTTCGTATCTCAATCGCCTGTTCCAGACTTTTTAAGCCGGGCGCAAATTCTTCCCAGTGTTCGTTACCGAAGTACCCATGTTTAGAGCCGCAGGCCAGGACTAAATAATCGAACGGGCGCGATGTTTCACCGAAGGTCACGGTTTGACCTGTAAAATCAAGTCGATTGACGTCACCCATAATAACTTGAATATTTTTTTGGTCTCGAAAAAGCGAGCGCAAAGGAACGGTGATGTCGGAAGGATTTAAACCGGCCATCGCGACTTGATAAAGTAAAGGTTGAAACAGGTGAAAGTTACGCCGGTCAATCATAGTGATCTGACAGTTCGGCAGCGAAGCCAATGACTCGGCGACGGCCACTCCACCAAATCCGGCCCCGACAATAACAATTTGCTTTGGTTCCATTTAACCTCAACCGATCTTTATTTTGAATTTTGTTTTTTGCGATTTAAAAACCGCATATGAGTTTCTATTAGTCTACGGTAATTGTCGAGTCTGATTTTGATGGGTATTCATGCAGTCTTATGTTCTGGCTGAAGCGGTTTGCAAGCCACCTTCGATTATTTTAAAAAATATGAGGAAGTTTGCCTGATGAAGATGATTTTAAGCCTCGTTTTATAAAAAATTAAAGCGTGCATTGATTTGAAGGCGACTGAGCCATGGGCTCCTCTTTGCAGACACATGATGAATAACAAACCAACGACTCACTCAAATATTCGAGGTTCTTAATGATTAAAGACAAAAGTGTTGAAGATACCATATCTGAAAAAGAATACACGATGCGAATGAAATCGGCATCGTCGAAGCCAGAAGATGACAGTCCCGGCGATTCTGAAGCGGATGCCGGAGCTGAGTTTGAAATGGGCTTAGAGTATTTGCCGGATGAAAGAAATGATTTCGAAGTCCCATTAGAGCAAGCTCCAAAACACCCACTTATAAAGCTTGATGATAGTGCCGTTGTGATTTCATCGGAACAACCAGCTCCTTGGTTGGACCGAAGCAAACTATCAAGTACCAATTAGTTATCATCGATAATTTTTATCTTTACCTGATAAAAAATTTATCTGCCCAAACCCTTCAAACAAAGTCGTGTCTTTTCATAATAACAGGAGCGTGAATGCGGATATTTATAATTTCAGGGTCCGGTCGCAGACAATACAACTGTCCTGGAGTTGACTCTAAATCACGGGCGTTAATGTTTAAAATGAAAGCGCTCTTGCCTTCTGATTGGGAGATCGACGTTGAGGATTTGGGAAATGTTTTTGGTCGCGCCCGAATTCAAAGTTGTAATGCCTGTGTTTCAACTGCAATGTCCTTATGCGTTTGGCCCTGCAACTGTTATGAAAAAAACAATTCCAAAGAGCCTGATTTAATGTGGGACCTTGATATGTATTCTAGATTCGATCAGGCTGATGCGTGGGCCATTATTGGCCCGGTAAATTGGTATGGCCCAACTTCAAATTTAAAGCTGATGTTTGATCGTTTGGTTTGTATGAATGGCGGAAATCCAAAAGAAGAATTGATCGATCACAAAAATCCTGAGCTCGCCATGAAACTTGAACATCAGCCAGAATGGAAAGATTTAAGTTTGAACCATCTCGAGGGAAGAACCGCAGGATTTTTTTGTTATGGTGACGGCGGGGGTGATGAAATGGATGAAGCGGGACGACCAAAAATACTTCGTCACAAAAATTATTTTAATGCTGAACAAGAACCGTTTAAAAATATGCGAGATGCTTATGCTCCTTTTGTTTGGCAGTGTCGATATGGTGGGATCGAAGTACCGAATGATCTTTGGAAATATCATGAGTTTGGAAAAGGCAAAAAATACAGCGACAACCAAGCTGAAGACATGATCGACGAAAATGATTTGAATTCTGAGTTTCATCTTTGGGTTTCCCAATTTCGGTCTTTTGTCGGAGCTAAAGGTAAAGTGCAGCCAGGAAAATTTCGAGCCTATGGATATGAGGCGCCGGGACACAAGCTGGCTGATGTAAAACTCAAATGGCGAGAACTCCGCATGAGTTCAGGTCATGCGCCGCAAGGATCATCACCACGAATTCAAGACCAAATGGGATTAAATAAGGACGCGACATTTTCGCCTGCGAAATCTACGCAAGAGAATAATTAAACTCTTTCATACAGCGGTCAAGATGAGATATTTCGCATGACCTTTTAGTTTAGTTCGCGAAATTAACCTGCCTCTGTGAATCGGTGTTTAAAATGTAAGATATTGATCAACGTCGAACTTAAGCCCTGCAGAAAGTATGGCTTTTTCTTTGTTATCAAAGTCCATTTTGATCTAAAAATCTCCGGGCCGAAACTGCACCCGCGGTTGCCATCGGTTGAGAAGTTGTAAATACCTTGGCGGTTCTCGGTTCGATTCAAGCTGCAATATTTAATCTGATACCAATATGGTATTCGCCGTGATTTGTTCCAGTTTTTTTGCGGCAAATTTATCTGACGGCAGCACGCCTGACCACTGATAATGCAAATTCATTACATTTGAGTCTATTCTGCAAAGGAATAACCGATAACCACGGTATTGCAATAAGAATAGGCTTGGCAAGCTGACTGATATCTTATAATTTTTGCGAGTGAAAACTAAATTTAAGGGTTTCATCTTTGATATGGATGGAACCATTATCGATTCAAAAATTAATTTTAAAGCTCT
>JACMMZ010000053.1 GCA_014378775.1 Pseudobdellovibrionaceae bacterium | reverse complement strand
GTGACAAAACTTGGAACATTGAGACCCAAGGCTTTTTCATTTAATTGTGCATCCGGGAACAGCAACTGAGTTTTATAAAAATTAAAACTGATATTTCCCCACGAGATGGCTTTCAAAAAATCAACTTCGTTGATCCGCTTAGCACGGAAGTCATCTATGAACTTTTGATCGGCGTAATTGAAGAATTCGAAACCGAGAGCTAATTTAAGACCCTTGGCTCTTAAGGCGTTTAAAATTTCCATTTGTTGAGCCTGAACCGGGACAAGGCCATGCATTTCACCGATGATCAAAATGGATCCCGGTTCAACCTGATTGACCACGGTCTGGGTTTCGATCGGGGAAAGGGTCGATCCGTTTAAAAGCTGAGCACTTGCGCAGGAAGAGATAAGCAGAACGAATAAGTTCGAGATTAGGATGGAAAACCCAGATTTTATATTCAAGTGACCCCCTCAAAGAGCGAAAATAAGATATTTTGAACTATAAATGATTGACGAAGTGTTGTAAATCTTCTTATATAGACAGCTTGTTAACCGACTTTTGTATACATTATTTGGAGTTATTTTATGGCAAAAAAATCAGGTCGCATCATCATCACTTTAGAGTGCACAGAAGCAAAAGCTGCTGGTAAACCCGTTTCTCGTTACACGACAACGAAGAATAAAACGAAAACACCCGGTCGTTTAGAAAAAAAGAAATACAATCCGAATCTGCAAAAGCACACGGTCCACCGTGAGACTAAATAGAGAAACTAAATAGTTTTAACTATGAGTTATTTGTAGATCATGATTCTAACGGATAAAGAAATTTTATTGAATATGGAAAAAGGGCTCATTAAAGTTGAGCCCTTTGATTTATCTCAGCTTGGAACAAATTCCTACGATGTTCACCTTGGAAAAACCTTAGCCACTTACAACGACGAGATCTTAGACGCTAAATCGCACAACAAAATAACGACTTTTGAAATTCCCCCGGAAGGTTACGTTTTAACGCCTTCACGTTTTTACTTAGGTGTGACTTTAGAGTACACCGAAACCTTGGCGCATGTTCCTTTTTTAGAGGGAAAATCCAGCGTAGGTCGATTGGGAATTGATATCCATGCGACAGCCGGAAAAGGTGATGTCGGGTTTTGCAATCATTGGACTTTAGAAATATCCGTCAAACAACCGGTGCGTGTTTACGCCGGGATGCCAATTGGTCAATTAATATATTTTCTGGTTAGCGGGGATGTAAATAATTACTACAACAAAAAACCATCGGCAAAGTACAACGAGAAAAAAACCATTCCCGTCGAATCAATGATGTTCAAAAATAAATTTTAAATCTTAGTTTTTATTCGACACACTTACCTATGATATCATGGCCGATCCAGGCTACCGGATTCTTCGGATTAAATCCGTCATGCAGCATAATGTAACCGCTCGAATTAAAAATCACTTCACTTAAAAGCGGCGCGAGCATGACTTTTTCGTCTTTGTGTAATCCAATCACCAAATCCGATAAGGCCAGCGTTTTCTCGAGCTGCTCTTTTTGAGAATGCTGAGGCCAGTTTTTAAATTGGCTGGTGCCGATTTTTTCGGAATAGGCCATATATTCATCGATAGCTTTATACATCGTATTTAAAGCATCGGGACTTTTTAGAACCTCATCGCATTGGCTTCTTAAATTTTTTGTAACCGGATGATCCGGAATTTCTTTTTCAAGCGCCCGTATTAAATTATAAAGCGGTATTTCGACACCTTTAAAAATCGAACTTGAGTTAGTTAAAATTTCGGGACAATTGTAAACGCAGGTGCGTACTCCTTGTTTGAACCATTTTTTTGAGACATTTTCTAAATGAACTTTGGCCCAGCCTTGAATATAAGGGGCGTAGGATTGCCAACGGTATTCATCTCCGATGACAATTTCGGTTCCGTGGTAGCCGTAAGCTACGTAGCTTGCGGAGCCGCCTTGCAGTTTAATTCTTTCGCGTAAAGTGCTTGAACACTCAATGAGGGTATCAAAGGTTTCCGCAGTGACTTCTAAAAAATTTTGGCTCATGAAATTTCCAATCGAACTTTCCATGAATTCGTTTGAAGATAAATAGCGATCTTCAACTCCTTTAAAAACTCGGTTCATCAACGGCATCACAATTTTTGTCCGCGGCACGCCGCCGGCCATCAAATGGGCAAAGTGAACATGACAGCCTGTTTTGATTTGCTGAGAAATAATGGTTTCTAATTGCGCCAGAAATTCGAGAGTATTTTTTTTGAACCGCGTGCGCGCTGAAGTTCGTGCCGCATCAATGACCGCGTCAGGGATAACGGCCTCTTGCCAGGCGCTGAGTTTGAAACCCTTCATATAATCGTTCGGGGTTTTCCCATCAGAATCTTTTTCTAAATCGAATCCGGCCTCAAGGGGGATATTGATAAAGGGCTTAGGAATATTTTCCATCTCGGCCTCAGTCAAGGCGCGAAGATTTCCATTTTCATCTCTGCGTCCGACAGTTGCGCGCACCACGGTTAAACCATTTTTTTCGGCCTGTTCGACCAGTCCGTTGGCATAACCTCGATTAAAAAGTTCTCCGAATAAAACCAGAACATCGCCTTTTTTAAAAGCGTGTGGAAGGGGCTTTTTTCTTAATGCAATCAGTTCAGGTAAATTTTGTGGAGTCATAAAAATCCTATAGTGGTTTTAATTTTTCTAACAAAGCCAAGGCCACAAGTCTAGATGATCCCCGATGCTTTTCAGCATATATTTGGGATAATTCAGTGTTTTTTTGCAGCTGGTCAGGCCCCATCGACCGAACGAAATCAAGAATTTCTGCCGCATTCCGGACCTTGTAAGTCAGACTGATTTTTTCAGTGTCGAGGGCTTCGGGATTATTTTGAAAATAAGGACCGAAAAAAACCACATTTTTTGAACACAAAGGCTCCATCACCGAATGAATTTTATGTTTAAAAGATCCTCCCACAAATGTGAGGTGGGTCGAGCGGTAAATATCGGCTAAATATCCTACGCGGTCGATCAGCAAGATTTCAAATTCAGAAGGAATATTCTGGGTATCGGCCATGTTAGAGAGTCGCGAAACATTAAACTTTTTCAATTGCTCTGTAAGAGCAGTTGCGCGCGTGATATCGTGCGGGCAAATGATAATCTGAAAATTCAGTTTTAAAATTTCCTGTAAACAGGGAAAAAAGACTGTTTCATCTTCCGGCCACGTGGAGGCGAATACAATTTTCTTTTTATCGTGCGGTGATAAAAAGTGAACGCGGGAAGGACTTTCTAAGCGATTGAAAACCTGGTCAAAGCGCGTGTCGGCAAAACTTTGGACTTCGCGTTTTAAAATTTGAGAAAGTTCAATCGATTTTTGTGTATCCACTGTTGTAATTAAGCTAAAATCTTGAATCAGCCATTTATAGATTTGACGATTCAAAAAATGCAGCCGCGGAAACATCGAGATCGCCGCGGTTTTTATCTTTTGATTACGTAATTGAAATATCAGCTCGGGCCAAAAATCAGTTCGAGAAAAAACAACCATCTGAGGCTGAAGATGATCTAAGGCTTTTTTAATTTGCGTGGGACTGTCCCAGGGAAGCGGAAAGATAAGGTCGACTTGGTTTTTGATGTTAAACAAAAGTTTTTCCGCAGACGGCGATGAATAAGATAAAATAATCGGCGACTTTGGCAACAATTGACGAATTTCGGAAATGACCGATTTGCAGTATTCGATTTCTCCGCTAGAAGCGTGGAACCAGATCGCCCCCTTCGGAGTAAACTGAAGGTAATCATCGGCAGATCGAAGATTAATCCATTGTTTTTCTTTTGCAGATAAAAAAGGTTTCAATATTTGAAGACCATTTTTTAATAAAAAATAAATGAAACGATAAATAGAGATCATAGTTGATCCAGCTTTAGTTTAACTTCAAGCGCGGTAATATCGTTCATGCAGCGGTGAAATTGGGGATTCACACAAGGTCCTTGACCGTGTTTACTACAGGGCCAACAGGTAAGATCTTTTTTAATAATAATCGTTTTAGGCTTGGAAGGAAACCCGAAAGGAGCGGCGCCGATCAGTGCGATGGTTTTTTGATCTAATTGCTCTGAAAAATGAAGTAATCCTGTGTCATTAGATATGACTCGGCCTGCTTGCTGAATGACCGCTGCGGATTCAAGTAAAGATGTTTGACCCGTTAAGTTTTTAACGTTGGGAAAAGAATTGAACGCTTTCGTGAAATGGTCAGAAGCTCCGGCTAACACCACAAATTGTGTTTCCGGACAAAGTGAAAATAATTCCTTCCATTTATCCACCGGCCAACGTTTAAATAAATGAGCGGCCGACGGAGCCACCGCTACAAAAGATCCCTGAACGTTATTTCTTTTTAAGATGTCCTGAGCGGATCGAATGATTTCGTCTTTCAGAACTATTTGTGGACCAATGGGTAGGCGAAAAGAAATTCCCCATTTTTCTAAAGGTTTTAAAAGATCTCGTTGTCCAGAAAAAGGCATTTCAAATTGATTAATTTTAAATCGGATAAGCAAAAAGCGTTTAAATCTTTGCATGGGCTTTTGTAATTTATTTTGCGCCTTAACTAAAAAATAAAATAAATTCGAACGTAAATTATTATGGGCATCGTAAAGGTAATCAAAATTTTCTTGATTTAGTTTTGTCACCAATTTGAAAAACGAAGTCTTTTGCGAAAGGGTCCAAATCTTTTTAATGTGGGGGTTTGATCCGATCAATTCGCCAAAAATATCTTTACTCAGAAAATGAATTTCTGCTTGAGGATAGCGGGTTTGTATATGGGAGGGAATACTCAAGGCCTGAGTGACATCTCCAATACTTGAAAATCGAATGATCAATACTTTCATAAGTTCTAGTTTTTTACAAAAAAAGCCGTATGTCTACGACTTAGAGGTTTTTTAATCGTTATCGCTCAATTTAGACTTCTCTTGTGGTAAGGGATGGATTAGGATCTGATGAATGACATTCAATTTGAAACACGCATCATGGTCACTGGTCTTTGCTTTTGCGAGCATGTTTATTCTGGGCTTAACCGATAATATTCGTGGGCCTTTATTTCCTGAAGTTCTGAATTATTTTACGCTTTCAAGCGTAAAGGGTTCGTGGAGTTTTGCCACAACTTCATCCGCGGCTTTTTTAGGATCTTATTTATCCATTCGATTTTTAACACGCTACACTTTACCGTCACTGCTTATGTTGTCGATGCTCATTATGGGATCGGGAGTTTTGGTTATGGGGAATGCGCCAACATTCGGCGCCTTTATTGTGGGAAGTTTTTTGGTCGGAGTGGGGATCGGTTTCATGGCCGTCGCGCAGAACTTACTCATCACCGAAAGCGTCTCTGATGAGAAAAAAACCCGAACTTTATCGGCACTTCACGCCACCTATGGATTAGCCAGTTTCATAGCTCCGCTTTTGGCCTCTGCCGCGACGCAATTTTCGAATTCGTGGCGAACGACTTTTGTTATCATCGGAATTCTATGCTTTACCTACGCTGTCATTCAGTTTTTGGTCAAGCCCGAGCCGCGTTTCGAGGTTCTTCCCGCATCTATTACAACCGAAAATGACTCTGCTCCGGTTTCGTTTAGAGCGCTGATGTTCATCGGCGGCGTGTTTGCATTTTATGTGGTCGCAGAAATTTTAATTGCAACGCGCTTAGCGCAGTACATGAGAAATTATTATTCAATGGATCTGACTCAATCGAGTCAATACGTGACGTATTTCTTTTTATGCATGTTAGCCGGCCGACTTTTTTTCGCCATCAAGAAAATTTCCATGAGCACCCGGAAACAGATGAATATTTCTTTAATATTATCGCTTATCTTATTGATATCTGGTCTTAATTCGCACCCGATTATTTTAACCTTAGTCGGATTATCGATGGCGCCTTTTTACCCTTTAAGTATTGCCTACATTTCGCAGGTGACCGGAATTCATGCGCGCCGATTTCTGACTTTTGCCATGGGTTTTCAAAGTTTAGCCGTGGTTTCGATGCATTTAGGCGTCGGTTACCTAACTGATACTTTAGGTTTATTTTATGCTTTTGGTGTCGGGATTTTTGCGCTACTCTTATCTTTATTATGTTTAAATTTCCATCCCAAAAAATTAGTTTAATTTTTTTACTGCTGTTTGCCGGTGGAAATGCGTTTTCTAAAGCCAGTTACAAAACGACCGCCATTATTGAGTATGTGGTTGATGAACAGAATTTGATGGCGACTTCGGATTCCGGGGATTGGAACGTGGGTGAAATTTTACCGATCATGTCGCAGAACTCTAAAATCGGCGTTTTCGCTTACGCCGAGCTGGCTTCAGTAAAATACATTCAACCGGGTCGTTACAATTTAAAGTTAAGACTTCTTCGTCAGTCTCGGAAATATTTGATTCAACAAGGTGATTATATTCGCCGTCTGAATTTAGGAACTGATAATAGCGATTATGTCGGAACCACCGATTTGTTAGTGAATAAAAGCGAAATGTCCGTTTCGGCCAAATACAAACCCTTAGTATATCAAGGGATCTTTATCGGGGAAACGGCGCAGATGTTGTATAAAGAGGAATTATTAATTAACTTTTTAGGAAACGCCTATTACGGAATATTAGAAAACGTTATGATCGGATCCTACGTGCCTTTGAATTTTTTAACTGGAGCCAATGGAAGCGTGAAAATTCGAGCTTATGATACTGAAGCCGCCACTTTATCTACTGGTCTTAGCTATGCCGACGTGAAAGCAAAGGGCGAGCGCACTTTGAACCTTAATTTATATTGGGATTCGATTTCATCAGACACGCTGCTTTCCCATGTTTACTTAAGTTTAGGTCTTATCAAATGGGAAGATGCCGGCGATGCGAAGGCCATTAAAACCCTGGGTTCAAGTTCGTTTCAAACGGGATACGAAGTTATCATGTCCAACTGGGATCGGTTCCTCATTGGGCCGAGTTATAACTTCGATACCAAATCTCTGGGCGGGTACCTGGCTTACGTTTGGATTTATGATAAATTTCATGCCGAGGCTTCCATTAACACTACCAATATCGCGTCGCTCAAAATTAATCCTGCCGATGGATACTACGGAGCCTTTGATCTCTACTGGAGATTTTAAATTGAATAAATTTTTTGTCAGTTGTCCACTTAATTTTGAAAAAGAATTGATTAAAGAAATCGAATCTTTTTGGTTTCTGTTGATTGATCTGGATGGATTACCCACGCGTGAGCCCTTACCTGAATTTGAAGTAGATGACGGGGGAATCGAATTTCGAACCCCACTTCATTTGGGATTGCAAATTAACTTTTTTACCAAGCTGGCTTTGCGGGTTCTTTTGAGGGTCGAGAGTTTTGAAGCCCGTTATTTTGATCAATTCGAAAAAGGTCTCGTGAAACTTGGATTAGAAAAATACTTTTCACCGCAAAAAATAAATATCCAAATCGAATCGATGAAATCCCGACTGTTTCACGAAGGCAATCTTTTGGAATCAGCCACCAGAGTGCTGGGCGCGCGCAACTACGTTTATGATAAAGAAGCTGACCTGACATTACTTTTTAGAGTGGTGAAAGATCGCGTGATGGTCAGCTTAGATACCTCGGGCGAGCACTTGCATTTTCGAGGATACCGAAAGCATCAAGG
>JACMMZ010000052.1 GCA_014378775.1 Pseudobdellovibrionaceae bacterium | reverse complement strand
TGGGCTACAAGCGTAAATTCCGTAAATCTATTAATCGGTGATCTAGTGCAACCAACGACTGAGGTTGCCCGGGTTATCACATCGGTGGCCAAAGGGGATCTTTCTCAGAAAATGTCTTTAGAAATTAATGGCCGTACGATAAAAGGAGAATTCCTTCGTATCGGTAACACGGTGAATGCCATGGTGGATCAGCTAAACTCATTCGCTTCCGAAGTGACTCGTGTGGCGAAAGAAGTGGGTACGGAGGGTAAACTAGGCGGACAAGCGGAAGTTAAAGGAGCCTCAGGTATCTGGCGAGATTTAACGGATAACGTGAATGGTCTTGCATCGAATTTAACGAATCAGGTTCGTAATATTGCTAAAGTGACAACCGCGGTTGCTAAAGGTGACTTATCTCAGAAAATTACCGTTGATGCCAAAGGTGAAATCTTTGAATTAAAAAATACGATCAATACGATGGTGGATCAGCTCAGGTCATTCGCGGCCGAAGTAACACGTGTGGCAAAAGATGTGGGCACAGAAGGAAAACTAGGTGGTCAGGCTGACGTTCGCGGTGTGTCTGGAACATGGAAAGATTTAACGGATAACGTAAACGGTCTAGCAAATAATTTAACAGCGCAGGTTCGTAATATCGCAAAAGTAACGACAGCGGTTGCGAATGGTGACCTTTCTCAAAAAATCACGGTGGATGCGCGTGGCGAGATCTTAGAATTAAAAAATACAATCAACGTCATGGTGGATCAGCTACGATCATTCGCAGCCGAAGTAACACGTGTGGCAAAAGATGTGGGCACAGAAGGAAAACTAGGTGGTCAGGCTGACGTAAAAGGTGTGTCAGGCACATGGAAAGATTTAACAGATAACGTAAATGGTCTAGCGAATAACTTAACCGCGCAGGTTCGTAATATAGCGAAAGTGACGACAGCGGTCGCGAATGGTGATTTATCGCAAAAAATTACAGTTGATGCTAAGGGTGAGATCCTAGAATTAAAAGACACCATTAATACGATGGTGGGAACATTACGCTCGTTCGCGGCCGAAGTAACTCGTGTGGCAAAAGAAGTGGGTACAGAAGGAAAACTTGGCGGACAAGCGGACGTTGAAGGGGTTTCTGGAACGTGGAAAGATTTAACAGATAACGTGAACGGATTAGCTGGAAACTTAACAGCGCAGGTTCGTAATATCGCAAAAGTGACAACTGCGGTTGCAAAAGGTGACTTATCTCAGAAGATCACGGTTGATGCCAAAGGTGAAATCTTAGAATTAAAAAATACTATCAATACCATGGTGGATCAGCTGAACTCATTTGCTTCCGAGGTAACTCGTGTGGCAAAAGAGGTCGGTACAGAAGGAAAATTAGGCGGCCAAGCGGAAGTAAAAGGTATTTCTGGGACATGGAAAAACCTGACCGATAACGTAAATGGTCTTGCGTCTAATTTAACGAACCAAGTTCGTAATATCGCAAAAGTAACGACCGCGGTTGCAAAAGGTGATCTTTCTCAGAAAATCACCGTTGATGCTAAGGGTGAAATATTAGAATTAAAAAATACCATTAACGTCATGGTGGATCAGCTGAACTCATTCGCTGCCGAAGTAACTCGTGTGGCGAAAGAAGTGGGTACAGAAGGAAAGCTGGGGGGACAAGCGGAAGTAAAAGGTATTTCTGGAACTTGGAAAGATTTAACAGACAATGTGAATGGACTAGCGTCTAATTTAACGAATCAAGTTCGTAATATCGCGAAAGTAACAACGGCGGTTGCAAAAGGTGATCTTTCTCAAAAGATCACGGTTGATGCTAAGGGTGAAATCTTCGAATTAAAAAACACGATCAACGTCATGGTGGATCAGCTTTCATCCTTCGCCGCCGAAGTAACACGTGTGGCAAAAGAAGTGGGTACAGAAGGTCGTCTTGGTGGACAGGCCGATGTTCGCGGTGTTTCTGGTACTTGGAAAGATTTAACAGATAACGTAAACGGACTAGCATCAAATTTAACAAATCAAGTTCGTAATATCGCGAAAGTAACCACAGCGGTTGCGAACGGAGACTTATCTCAGAAAATTACTGTTGATGCGCGCGGTGAGATCCTAGAATTAAAAGACACCATTAATACGATGGTGGGAACACTCAGGTCATTTGCAGCAGAGGTAACTCGTGTGGCAAAAGAAGTGGGTACAGAAGGAAAACTTGGCGGACAAGCAGACGTTGAAGGGGTTTCTGGTACTTGGAAAGATTTAACAGATAACGTAAACGGACTAGCATCGAATTTAACAAACCAGGTTCGTAACATTGCTAAAGTAACAACTGCTGTTGCAAAAGGTGACTTATCTCAAAAAATCACAGTTGATGCGCGCGGTGAGATCTTAGAGTTAAAAAACACGATCAACACGATGGTGGATCAATTAAATTCATTCGCGGCCGAAGTAACTCGTGTGGCAAAAGAAGTGGGTACAGAAGGAAAACTTGGCGGACAAGCAGATGTTCGCGGTGTTTCTGGTACTTGGAAAGATTTAACAGATAACGTGAATTTCATGGCCTCGAACTTAACAACCCAAGTTCGTGGAATCGTGAAAGTCGTAACCGCGGTTGCAAACGGAGATTTAAATCAAAAATTCGTACTTGAAGCAAAAGGTGAAGTGGCAGCGCTAGCTGAAACGATCAACTCAATGACGGACACTCTGCGTACGTTCGCAGATCAAGTGACAACAGTTGCTCGTGAAGTGGGAATCGAAGGAAAACTAGGAGCCCAAGCGCGGGTTCCGGGGGTTGCTGGCACATGGAAAGATTTAACAGATAACGTAAATTTCATGGCGTCTAATTTAACCACGCAAGTTCGTGGTATCATAAAGGTCGTGACCGCGGTTGCAAACGGAGATTTAAATCAAAAATTCGTACTTGAAGCAAAGGGTGAAGTGGCAGCGCTAGCTGAAACGATCAACTCAATGACGGACACTCTGCGTACGTTCGCAGATCAAGTGACAACAGTTGCTCGTGAAGTGGGAATCGAAGGAAAACTGGGCGGACAAGCTAAAGTTCCAGGTGCCGCAGGGACGTGGAAAGATTTAACGGATAACGTGAATCAATTAGCCGGAAATTTAACATCACAGGTTCGAGCGATTGCAGAAGTCTCGACGGCCGTTACAAAAGGTGATTTAACACGTTCGGTTTCCGTTGAAGCGCAAGGGGAAGTTGCCGCTTTAAAAAATAATATCAATCAGATGATTTCAAACCTAAAAGATACGACAGAAAAAAATAACGAGCAGGACTGGTTAAAAACGAACTTAGCAAAATTTTCAGGAATGATGCAAGGCCAGCGAAGTATCACCTCTGTAGCTCAATTAATTATGTCGGAATTGACCCCGCTAGTGGATGCCAGCCAAGGGACATTCTTCATGGCAGAAACTGAAAGTGATGAGACGATTTTAAATCTGATCGCTAGTTATGCTTTTACGGTCAGAAAAAATGTTTCTAATAAATTCCGTTTAAAAGAAGGTCTTATCGGACAGTGCGCGTTTGAGAAAAAGCCGATTTTACTAAAGCAACCGGACGACGATTACAGTGTGATCAGTTCAAGCATCACGGAGTCAAAACCAACGAACGTGATCGTGCTGCCGGTCCTGTTCGAAGAAGAACTAAAAGCTGTCATTGAATTGGCTTCGATAAAACCATTTAATCAGAACTCTATTACGTTTCTTTATCAATTAATGGATTCCGTCGGCGTTATCTTGAATATGATTTCAAGTTCAATGAGAACGGAAGAATTATTACAAGAATTAAAACGTTCGAATGCCGAACTTGAAGCGCAGGCTAAAGAACTTGAGGACAAAGCAAAACTTCTTGAAGTTAAAAATCATGAAGTTGAACTGGCTTCATTATCACTGGAGGAAAAAGCAGAGCAACTTTCACTTATTTCAAAATACAAATCAGAATTTTTGGCGAACATGTCCCATGAGTTACGAACACCGCTTAATAGCTTGCTGATTTTATCTAAAACGTTAGCGAATAACAAAGATAAGAATTTAACAACTGAGCAAGTCAAGTTTGCGAATACGGTTTATTCAGCGGGGCAAGATCTTCTAGCCCTAATCAATGAAATCCTAGATCTTTCCAAAGTAGAAGCTGGTAAAATGCCGGTCAGTCCAAAAGACATCCCCATGCTGGAAATAGAAGATTACTTAGAGCAAACCTTCAGACCGATTGCGGAACATAAGTCTTTAAGATTTGAAATTAATGTCGATGAACTTATTCCAAAAAATATTTTCACTGATGAAAATCGCTTGCAACAAATTTTAAAAAATCTATTATCAAATGCTTTTAAATTTACTGAAAAAGGTCAAGTGAAATTACAAATTAAAATCGGCGAGAAAAAACGCAATTATCATATGGACTCACTCAATAAAGCAAGTGCCCTGATTCAATTCAAAGTGATCGATACCGGTATCGGAATTCCTGAAGAAAAACAAAATATGATCTTTGAGGCGTTCCAACAAGCAGACGGGACAACCAGTCGTAAATACGGCGGCACAGGACTTGGCCTTACGATCAGTCGTGAAATCGCTAGGTTACTTGGTGGTTTGATTGAAGTGGAAAGTGAATCCGGAGTTGGAAGTAAATTTACGTTAATATTACCACTGAAATATACAGGAACCGATTCCGGTTTAGTTTCCTCGGAAGAACTAAAACAAACATTTGAATCCATGCATCTACCAGCGGATGCTAATTTTAATGGATTTAAAATATTAGTTGTCGATGACGATATGAGAAATATTTTTGCCGTGACTACGGTCCTAAAAGCTCACGGAATGGATGTCATTTATGCCGAAAATGGTATCGAAGGAGTTGCGATTTTAAAACAAAATCCAGATACTCGATTGGTGCTGATGGATACAATGATGCCAGAAATGGACGGCTTAGAAGCAACTCGGCAAATTCGTAAGATGCATAATTTTAAAAATTTGCCGATCGTATCGCTGACTGCAAAAGCCATGAAGGGCGACCGTGAAAAGTGTCTGGAAGCCGGAGCCTCAGACTACATTACGAAACCGGTTGATGAAAAAGATTTACTCGCTGTCATGTACAGCTGGTTGATGAAGGCCACGGAAACACAATTTGAACCAGCGCCCTTGTAAGTGGCAGTTTTGTGTACCTAGATTAACGAAGGTTAAGGGAGTCTATGAAAAGTCGTATTGATGTCTTAATTGTCGATGATCGTCTGGATGGGCTTATTGCGCTCGAGGCGATTCTTGAAGGAACAAGATATAATTTGGTAACAGCACGCTCGGGTCTTGAAGCCCTAGAGCTTGCGCCCAAATACAATTTTGCTGTGATTTTGTTGGACGTGCAAATGCCCGGAATTGATGGTTTTGAAACGGCGATGCGACTTAAGAATATTCCAACGTGCAGGTACACACCTATTATTTTTGTAACCGCCATCAATAAGGATGATACGTACGTTTTTAAAGGTTACCAGTCCGGCGCTGTGGACTATGTTTTTAAACCTTTTGATGAAAATATCTTACGTTCAAAGGTTTCTGTGTTTGCCGATCTTTTCGAAAAATCCATAAAAATCGAGGAACAGACCCAACAGCTTAAAAAAAGTGCGGCCAATGAACATTATTTGCGATTAGCACAGCTTGAAGTTGAGAGTTTGAAGCGGTATCAAAATTTAGCGAATTCAATTCCGCATGCGGTGTGGCGATCAAAAGCAGACGGAACTATGGATTATTTTAATCGCGGCTGGAGAACGTACACGGGGCTTTCCGATCAACAAAGTCACGGGCTTGGGTGGCAGGTTGCATTTGAACCCGACGATCTTAAAGTCTTTTTAAGAACGTGGATGAAAAATATTGGACATGCCGGTGATTTTGAAGTGGAAGGTCGAATTAAAAATGCTGAAGGTGAATCTCGGTGGAATTTGATCAAAGCCATTGCTGAAACCACAACCAATGGTGAAATCATTGCGTGGTTAGGAACTTGTACCGATATCCACGATCGTAAAATAACTGAAGAAAAATTAATTAAGGCGCAACAAGAAGCAGACGCTGCGAATGCTGCAAAAACAAATTTTTTGGCCAACATGAGTCACGAAATTCGGACTCCGCTTAATTCTATTTTAGGATTCACGGAACTGATGATGGGTCCACTACAGTCTGCCGATGATCAAATAAAGAATCTGGCCATCATTAAAAAAAATGGAAATTCACTGCTTAAAATTATCAATGAAATTTTAGATATTTCGAAGGTGGAAACGGGGCATCTGGAAATGGAAGTCGTGGAAACAGATTTACGTCATCTACTGATCGACATTCACACTTTACTGGAGGTGCAGGCCCACGAAAAATGCTTGAAGCTTAATTTTCGATGCAGTAATCCAATTCCTAATAAGATTATGACAGATCCGACTCGTTATCGTCAGATCCTCGTGAATATTATTGGTAACTCCATTAAGTTCACAAAAAGTGGTCAAGTGGATTTAGAAATCGGATGGCATCCGGATACTGAAAACCCCCATTGCGGAATACTTCGTTGTTTTGTTATTGATACGGGAATTGGCATCGATTCTGAGGACGCAAAAAATCTTTTCCAACCATTCGCTCAAGTGGATAGTTCGAAGTCACGCAGATTTGGCGGCACGGGGCTTGGACTTGCATTATCTTTAAGGTTAGCTAAAGCCCTTAACGGTGATGCCTATATCAAAGAAAGTAAAGTCGATCAAGGAAGCACCTTCCAGGTTGATATCAGGACCACAATGCCTGGTGACGCGGACCTTGTCGGTCGGTTAGATATGAGCATTAAAGAAGCTGAACCGGCGGTTATCAATTATAAAAATTCACTCAGGCAAACCCGTATTCTTGTGGTTGATGATTCGAGTGATAACCGAAATTTAATTTCCCAATTTTTATTAGCCGCCGGTGCCGAAGTTGATTGTGCTGTTGATGGAATCGATGGTGTCGGTAAAGCCTTAGCGAAAGATTACGAGATCATTTTAATGGATATTCAAATGCCTAACCTCGATGGCCACAAAGCAACGGCGCAATTGCGCGAAAAGGGTTACAGCCGACCGATTATTGCACTGACTGCTCACGCCCTGAAACAGGAAAGAATTAATTCGATAAATGCGGGCTGCGATGATCATTTAACGAAGCCTATTGATCGAAGAACGTTGATTGAACAAGTGGCTAAGCACAAATTAAAAATGAACAAACCACAAAAAATTTCCACTTTAATTTAAGATTTAAAAACTAATCCATTATTAACTTCAAGACCTAAGGACCATCTAGTTCGATGAAGCTCGTTGAACTTTTAAACACTATTTCTAAATTCTGTTGTCCTGGTCCATTTGTGGCGTTTGACTATTTTAGTTTGCTGTTTGAAATACCGATTCATGCGGTATGGGAAAACCAATACAGAAGTCTATTTCAAGACATTCACGAGCACTGCAATTATTTATGATTACCAGTTGTTTGGCGGCGGGATGTGCACCCAGAGTTTCTCCGTCGGTTCAATTAGCCAGTCAAGGAATTTCAAATTCACTAGGCTGCGTCGACGTGAAAAGTAAGATGTTCGATGCTCTCTATTTTCTTCTAGATCAAGATCAAATGATTCCTGATATTGCTAAATTGAAAGTTAGTATTGATGCGCAAATCACAGCACTCGTGGAAAAAAACCAAATAAATAATGATCCGGAAAATTTAGCATTGTTAAAAAAACAATTATCGCAATTGATCAATAGTCTTTTTGCAGAATTCAAAAAAAATCCAACCTTGACGTGGAAAGAGCAAATACAAAAATTGATCGAGTATGAAATGGAAGATCAATCAAGCGTTGAAATTAAGACTTCAACAGTAGCAATAAATGCACTTGTTCAATCGATAAAAGTGACGAGTGAATCACTTAAGATAAGTTGCTCTACTGCGCCTGCAGGAAATTCTTCTAAGGGGCCATCAGGCCAGGGTAGTTCTCAAGAAGACGCCGTTATGCCCTCAGGCAGCGCGAACAAAGTATCTGTCGGGCTTAATCGCATCGTTGCCACGGCTTACCAAAGTTGTCGAGTTTTAGATTTGCCGGCAATGGATCGATCGACTCCGGATGTAGTTGGAATTTCTAGAATCGGTACGCATGCGGACGGAATTGGCGGGCAGCGAGCCATCACAAATTTAGCCGCCGTACAAAATAGTCATTACTACATTCGTGGAATTGCCTCGGAAAGTGACTGCGCTCCGGTCAGAAATAATCCGCTGATTTATGATTACGGAGGCGAGCCCTTTATTTCCGGAAACACAATTAGCTTTCAGCAGAATGCGGGGACCGGAACTAAAGTTCTGGGGGTCGACTGTTCATCTTTTGTTTCTTCATCCATTGCCGTCGCGGGACTTCGCTACAGACCCGGAGTAGACAATAAGCCTATCTTTATTCGACAAACTTCAACAAAATTTATCGATGCTGCACAATCTGGTTTTAGCTGTTTTGAAAATGTGACTGTGACGAATAATTCTTCAATACGTCCCGGTGATATTGTCGGAGTTCATGGTCACGTTGTGGCCGTCGATAAAATCGGAGATGATCCATTTGGGTTAAAACTTCTTGCTTCAGCCGCTGAATGCAACCAATTAAATTATAAAAATTTCGATGTTACCATCTCGCAAAGTAGCCCATCTAAAAACGGACTGGGTATCAATAAATATATTCTCAGAGATTATCTTGATGAATCCAACAAAATGAAAATCGCTTTTGTAGAAATGGGAAAACAGGCCTGTTTTGCTTATTTTCAAAATAAGAGTCTAAAACCCAGCAGCAGCGAGTGGGGATTTTTACGTCATAAGGGCACGCCCGAATGCATAGCGCCGCGTGTAAGTGTACAGGGCGAAAGTTGCACAAAAAGCTGTTTTTAAATCAAAATATTTAAATTCGAAAAATAATAGATTCTCTAGGGTGTTAAAACAATGCTAAAGCTAAGGCAACACCGAGAGAAATTAAAATGAGACCTGAAGCGAACTTAAAAACATATTTTGTTATATCTATTTGTATTCATCTTATTATTTACGTGATGCTTAATTACATCCAACATTTCGCAGCTCATTCCCAGCAGAATAAAATTTACGAAATCATTTCAATCTCCGAGGATTTCAAAGTTGCATCGGTGCAGAAAGAAAAGAAAAGTTCAAAACCAGTCTCGCTTAATCCGACCATTCCAAATCCTCAAAAATCAGTTCATGACGAGCCTAAAACACCGTCTGAATCTACTGAACCAGCGCAAATTATTGAAGCTGCCGAGCCTTACTACTTCGAGAACGGATTATTGACCGAAGGTGTACGAATCCTTAACATCGATGAAGTCACGCGCCAGGTGAAACGAACGCCTGAGGCTATCATTAATAACATCGAAGGTAAGATCAGATTAAAACTTTCAATCGATAAAACAGGAACGTTAATAAAAATAGTATTTGTTAATCGTATAGGTTATGGATTGGATGAAGTGGCTGAAAAAGCTGCGCAAAAACTGGTTATCATACCGGCACGAACAAAGACCGGGCCCATGGCCTCCGAGATTTTCTACACGGTTCAATTTAGCGTAACTCATCAGTAGTAATATATTTGTTAGAAGCTGACGGCTTGCTTTTCGCCTTTTCGGTCCGGGTGAAGTTCTAATTGATACGCACAGTTTTTTGAGCACGTTATATTCTTCCAGTTTATTTTTTCGCAGTCGTCACAAATTAGAGTCGCAGCGTCGCACCTTTTACAGTCGACCGGGATATCCCCGGGTTGACCGCAGTGGGGGCACAGGTTGTACCTCACTGTTGCTTTTAGGTCTTGGTCAACGGCAACGCGATGATCGAACACGAAGCACTCTCCATCGAACTGATCGTTTGGAAATTCATTTAAGTAATTTAAAATTCCGCCGTCCAACTGATAAACATCGTTAAAGCCTTGCCGCTGCAGTTCTAAAATTCCACGCTCGCAGCGTATTCCCCCGGTGCAAAAAATAAGAACTTTTTGTTTTTTATCGTAATTATTTTCTTCCATGAATTTTGGGAATTCAGTGAACTGATCAGTTCGGGGATTCACGGCATTTTTAAAGGTGCCAATTTTTGTTTCGTACCAGTTCCGCGTATCGATGACTAAGATGTCTTTTTCACTTTTTAAAACATGATTCCATTCCCTGGGGGTCAGGTGATGGTTTTTTTCGTCTTTGGGAATAAGCTCCGGCGTACCCAAAGTTACAATCTCTTGACGAATTTTAACTTTAAATCGACGAAACGGTGCAGACTCTGCTTTTGAATCTTTAAACAGAATCGATTGCAGACCAAGTTTTTGTAAAAGTGTATTTTTAAAAGACTCAAGGCCTTCGGCCGTTTTTGCAGCAATCGTGGAGTTTACGCCTTCGTTACCAAGGATAATCAACCCCAAAGTGTTTGTTTCGACCGCCAAATTTTCTAGAAACAGTTTAAATTCGGCAAGATCAGCAATGGGCGTGAATTTATAAAACGTAGTGATGAAATATTGGGCGTGATTAATAATTGTCAAACGACCTCCGTATTAGTTATCCGCTGGAATCCAGCAGGTGGCTCCAAACCACCTCGAGCTAATCAAGTCAACGCACAGCAGTCATATTAAAACATATCTAACTCGTCAAGGTTGATGTCAGCAGGGTGGCAGCATATATTCCCTGAATGTCAAATTTAGTGATTCCTGCAGTCCAAAAAGAAATCGAACGTCGTCGTACGTTTGCAATTATTTCTCACCCCGATGCCGGGAAAACGACGCTGACCGAAAAACTTCTGTACCACGGTGGAGTTATCCATGAAACCGGCGAGGTTAAAGGAAAATCAGGAACAAAAGCGGTGACCTCCGACTGGATGGAGCTTGAGCGGCAAAAAGGAATCTCTATCACATCATCGGTGATGACCTTTGATTTTAATAAGTTACGAATTAATTTGCTGGATACGCCGGGCCACAAAGATTTCTCGGAGGATACTTACCGCGTTTTAATGGCCGTTGAAAGTGCGTGCATGCTGATCGACGTGGCCAAGGGCGTAGAAGACCGGACAAAAAAATTGTACGAAGTCTGTCGCTATCGAAATATTCCTATTTTTACTTTCGTCAATAAATTAGACCGAGAAGGAAAAGACCCCCTGGCCTTGATTGATGAGATTGAAAAAACTTTGAACATGCAGTGTTATCCCGTAACCTGGCCATTGGGCATCGGGCAACGCTTCAAAGGAATATATAACCGGATCACGAAGCAGGCTCATTTTTATGATCAGCGCCGCGAAGGTGACGAGGTCGTAACGGTTGATTTACAGGGTCCTAGTGATCCCGTGCTTGATAAGTACTTAGATTACGAATCGGCCGCGCAAGTGCGGGATGAATTAGATCTGATCGAAAACGCTCTGCCACCATTTAATCACGAAGAATTTTTAGCGGGAAAAATTAGTCCGGTCACTTTTGGGTCGGCGAAACAAAATTTTGGCGTTGATACTTTTCTTGATTTCTTTACTCGGTTCGCGCC
>JACMMZ010000051.1 GCA_014378775.1 Pseudobdellovibrionaceae bacterium | reverse complement strand
CTACGACTCGGGATCGGTACACCTTGTGCCTGAAGGCTATCTGCTTTACCCAAATGCAGATCAGATAAGACCAACATAGCCTTCTCGACCCATAAAAAAGCCTTTTCCGGTAAAAGCTCAAGCGTTTCCCCGCGTAGATTAAGTCGCATTTGCGGCCTCCGCTTTTTCCCAAGTTTTTTTCAAGCGTTCGATTTTTTTCTCTAATGATTCATTAGACAAATGACTGGCCACCCGCTCAACTAAAAGCGGAAAAGCCAACGGAGATGGTGAAGCTAAATTTTGCCATTTTTGTTGAAGTCCAGATAATCGGCGTAAACACCGGGTCATGCGGTCGATTTGGAGCGACGTTTGGAAAACTTCTTGAAAGCTTTGCTCAATCAATAAATTTCCGGGCTCGTATTTGCGAAATACATCGTATAATAAACTCGAGCTGACTTGTTTTTGCTTGCCCGATTTTTGTGATCCTGGGTAGCCCACAAAAATAAGACCCGCCACCTGAGCTATTTCACGAAATTTGCGCTGGGTCATTTGACCTAGGTGAAGTGATTCTTTAAATTCGATTTCTAAATGATCGGTATTGAAAAAATCATCGTCGAAATACTTTTGAAACTCATAACCTACCGGCGCTAAAATTTCAAAACCGTAATCATTAATAGAAAAAGAAAAAGTCGAGCTTTCCCGCCGTGCAAAACGAAGCGCCCACAGCTGGGCCATACCCTCATGCACCGAGCGTCCTTCGAAAGGATACACGTAAAGATGTTCGCCTTCTTTGGATGACCACGTTTCCATCAGTAAATTATTTTCATTCGGTAATATTGATAAACGAGCCTGAGTTTTTAATAACGGCGAAAGCAGCGTTTCCAATTTTCCATGGGGCTCATTCAAGATTTGTCGAAAAGCTTCACTTAGCGTTTCAGAAATCGGCAAGCGGTACCCGCCCCACGAGGGAATAGTATTGGTCGAAGCTTGACTAAGCTTCACGTAGGCCATCATCTGACTGAGCATAATAAATTCTAGTTTTTTTCCACCGAATTGAAAAACATCGCCTTTTTTAAGTTTAGCAATGAAACTTTCGTCTAATGATCCAAGACTTTTTCGATTCGTGAAAACAATTTTAATTTGTTCCGATGAAACAATAGTCCCGATCGACATGCGGTGTAAGCTTTCTAATTTTGAGTGCGCTAAAAAATAACGGGCCGTTTCGGCATCGTAGATCAATTTATGAAACTGTTCGTACCCACCTAAAATTTCTCCACCTTGGGTCAAAAATTTAAGACACCAGTTTAATTCTTTACGCGTGACACTGCTAAAAGAAACGGTATCTTGCAGGCTTTCCCAAAATTCATTGATACTTAATCCCGGACCGCAGGCCAGAGTTGTCATATGCTGAAGAAGCACATCAATTGGTTTTTTCAAAGGATGACGAGATTCAATTTTATCTTCGGCCAAGGCTTTTTTTAAAGCCTCCAGTTCTAAAATTTCCCAAGAATTAGTGGGAACAAACAACAATCTGCTTTTTCCTCCGGGTCGATGAGCTGACCGACCGGCGCGCTGGAGCATGCGCGCGATCATCTTGGGACTTCCGATTTGTACCACGCGCTCCACCGGTTGAAAATCCACCCCTAAATCAAGACTTGAAGTGCACACCACCCATTTGATATCACCATTTTTCACGCCAGCTTCCACGCCTTCTCGCTCGTCACGATCAAGCGAACTATGGTGAAGAGCCATCAAAGATTTCATATCCGGACGAAGCTCACTTAAGGTCTCAAACCAACGTTCCGCTTGGGATCTGGTATTAGTAAAAATCAGAGTCGAAGTTTTTGCATCAAGTTCCCGAGATAAAGATTGTTTTAAGGCAAAACCTAAATGCCCCGCCCAGGGGAATCGGTCTAAACTTTTAGGAAGAAGACAGGTCACATCTAATTTTCTCTCGCTCCCACCCTGAATGATGCGGGCGGAATTGTTTGGACCCACTGCGATTTGAGCGGCCTCTTCCGGATTTCCTATGGAAGCGGACAACACCCACACTTTCAAATCTGGATTCAAGCTTCTTAGAAATGCCAAACTTAATTCTAATAAACTTCCGCGTTTCGATGAAAGTAGTTCATGCCATTCATCAACAATCACGGTTTCAATTGATTTTAAAAGATCCACTGCATTTTTTTGCGAGATCAAAATTTCGAGCGATTCCGGCGTGGTTAAAAGCAGATCGGCCGGACTGATCAATTGCTTTTTCTTTAAAGCGGACTTGGTATCTCCAGTACGAGATTCCACTTTAATTGGCCATTCTTCTTGATCGATCGGCTCTTTAAGCGCTAATTCTAAATCACGCGCTAAGGCTCGAAGCGGAGTAATATATAAAGCTTTAAGTCCTTTTTTTTGCGGGCCACTTAAGATCTGCGCAAAAATCGGCATCACCGCTGCGTAGGTTTTTCCCGAACCGGTGGGAACATAAAGAAGTCCTGATTCGCCGTTGATCATGGCTTTCCATGTTTCACGTTGAAAAGGAAAAGGTTTCCAACCCCGTTTTTTAAAAAAATTCTCGATTGGAAGTAGTTGATTACTCATGAAAGTATTTCTTGGCTTTTTAGTAAAGCTAGCGCTGTTTGCAAAGTATCAGCGTCTTCTACTTTTTTATCGTGGCGCCATCTTAAAATACGAGGAAAGCGCACCGCGATACCTGATTTATGCCGATCTGATTTAGAAATACCTTCGAAGGCAATTTCAAATACATGCTCTGGTTCCAATGATCTCACCGGACCAAATTTTTCTTTGGTATTTCGCCGAATCCAGTGATCGAGTTTATTAATTTCATTTTGATCCAACCCCGAATAAGCTTTAGCAAAAGTGACGAGCTTTTTATCTCCCCCATCTGGATCGTTATCCCATAGCGCAAAAGTATAATCGGTATAAAGATTAGCGCGACGTCCAGTTCCGGCTTGGGCATACAATAAAACCGCATCTAAGCTCAAAGGATCCACTTTATGTTTCCACCAGCTTCCCGTTTTTCGTCCCACGGTGTAAATCGAATCCCACCCCTTAATCATCAAACCCTCAGCTTGATGATTTCGAGCTTCACTTCGAAGACTCTCGAGTTGATCAAGGCCGGTAACCGTTTGTTCTTCAGAGATTTTAATTTGTGAAAGGGATAAATTTGAGATTATTTTTTTTAAATAGTCTCTTCGTGCACGCAAACTTTCCTGACGACGATCAACGCCATTAAATTCTAAACAATCATAACCCACAAAGCCCGCGGGATGAGTTTTTAAAATAGCCGCACTCGGTTTTTTACGACCTAACCTTTTTTGTAAATCTTGAAATAATTGGATTTCGCCATTTTTTAAAACTAAAATTTCACCATCAATCACCGAGCCTTCGGGTAAATCCTTGAAGGCTTCAGCCAAATCCGGAAAACCCGCCGTGATATCTTCTTCGCCGCGGGACCAGATCCATACCTGTTGGTTTCGTTTAATGACTTGAGCTCTAATTCCGTCGTACTTCCACTCAATGCACCAATCTTCTGGTTTAAAATCTAAATTTGTGCGGTCCGAAAAAGAATGGGCCAAACAAAAAGGATAGGGCTGAGAAAAACTGACTTCAACAAAATCTTTTGAAATGAGCTTGGTAAAGTTTTCGGCGCCCGCTTTTTTAATCCCGATCAAACGATGAGCCACTTGATCACTGGGTATTTCGAAATGTTCTGACAAAGCCCGGATGACTAATTTTTCGCTTACCCCGACCCTAAAAGCTCCGGTCATTAATTTATTCAAAATAAATATTTCAGAAGACAAAAGTGTCTTCCACCAGCTGATCAAGATACGCGCTTGTTCTTCTTGATCATCGATAACGGCTAACTCAGGAATGCGAAGATCCATCCACTGGCTCAAGTTGAATTCTTCGCTGGAAGAGTGAATAGAAAAAGTTCGCGACAAATTTAATGACTGAGCCAATAAACTTAATGTTTCTGCAGTGTCCCCGACTTGTGAAGCACATTCCTCCAAGAGCCATTCGGGGTATTTTGTAGCAATTAAAAAAAGATCTCGAAGGTTACGACTGGTCAAAACTCGCTTCGATAATTTACCTGTTAAAAGCAATACAGCCCACATGGAATCTGAATGTGATGTCTTTGAAAAATAAAGCTTCAGTGCTGAAACTTTTTCTAGCGTGGAGGTGGTTGAATCTAAGTCTTCAAAAAGCTTTACGAAAGCTTTCAACCGATTTCCTCGTCGGAGTATTCCGTAGTAAAATGGGCCACCTCTAAACCTTTTTCGCGTAAAACGCGTGCTAAAACATCTTCACGTCCGTGGGTTAAAATGATTTTTTGCGCACCAGTTTCATCAATGGTTTGTATCAGCTCATTCCAGTCAGCATGATCCGAAAGAATAAATCCTTTTTCATAGCCGCCGCGACGACGCGCACCGCGCACTTGCATCCAGCCTGAACCAAATGCGGTTTGAGGCTCCTTAAAGCGTTTCATCCATGAGGATCTGTGAGCCGATGGTGGAGCTAATATCAAGCATCCTGCAAAATCAAAATCTTTAGGGACTTCGCTGACCGGTAACGTCTGAAGCATATCAATCCCCTCCGCGCGGTAAATATCGGTCAATCCTACGGCGGCCCCGTGAAGATACACCGTCTCATCGGATATTTTTTTAAGCTCAGCTAATACTCGTTGCGCTTTTCCTAATGAATAACAAAATAAAATTGAGGGACGGCTTCGATCTGAATGCCACCAATCTTTAATTTTTTGTGCGGTCACCTCTCCTGATTCCCATTGGTAGATGGGTAATGCAAATGTGGCTTCAGAAATAAAAGCATCACAGCGGACTACTTCAAAAGGATCGCAAGATGGATCAGGCGTTCTTTTGTAATCTCCTGAAGCCACCCAGACTTTATTTTTGACTTCCACGCGCAGCTGGGCCGAGCCTAAAATGTGACCGGCCGAATGAAAACTGACCCAAGCCTCATTTATTTTTATTTTTTTTCCGAATGGTACTCCCACGGCATCTTGCGCGTTGGCATAACCTTTAAGTCGGTGCTTAAAAAGACTTAAACCCCGCAGCGAAGTATAATATTTTTGGGCACCGCTTCGCGCATGATCGGAATGGGCGTGCGTGATGAACGAAGTTTCAATCGGCTTCCAGGGATCAATATAAAAATCACCGGCGGGACAGTAAAGTCCATTCTTTGATAATACGATGACATCTTTCAAGGGATAACCTTACGCATCCGCTCCAGAGCCGTTTGAATTTGTGATCTAGGACAAGCCAAATTAAGTCGCACCCGAAGACCACCATTTTCGATAAACATTTCAGAACCTTCTAAAATGACGCCCGCTTCGCTTAAGAAAAATTTTGTCAAATGAGTCTTCTCAGCAAAGTATGCGGTAAAATCCACCCAGGCCAGATAAGTCGCTTGCGGGATTTTGAATTTGGTCTTTGGTAAATGCGTGTTAAGAAATTGTTCCAAGAATTTAAAATTTTCATCTAAATAGTCTTTCAATTCATCCAGCCATTCCGATCCGTGTTGATAAACCCCCACAGCAGCTGCCAGACTTATCGGGTTAACTAAAGCGTAATGCTTTTTTTGCCAGATTCTTCGCAAATCAGGATCCGGAATAATAACCGTCGCCACCATCAATCCTGCCAGATTAAAAGTTTTACTGACCGCCATGCAGGTAATAATATTTTTATTTCCCGGAAATATTTTAGCCAGCGGCATATGCTTTACACCATGTCTTAAAAGATCACAGTGAATTTCATCGGAAACAATTTTCACATCATTTCTAAAACAGATCTCTCCAATTTTTTTAAGTTCTTCAACGGTCCAAACCCGGCCAATTGGATTATGAGGATGACACAGAAGTAATAATTTAACTTTTGGATCACGAGCCTTTGTCTCCAAGTCTTCAAAGTTGATGGTGTATTCGTTCTGATTTTCGACCAATTTCGAAGTCACAAATTCGCGGTCCACCCGGTGGGTAGCGTGTTTAAAGAATGCGTAGGACGGCGTGAAAGCTAAAACTTTATCATTTGGCCCGCAGATATATTCCACTAAACCAATCAAAGCAGGAATAACACCCAGAGATACTTGCATTTCCTCGCTTGAAAAGCTCCAGTCGTATTTATTTTTGCACCACTGATGAAACGCCTTATAAAGATCTTCATTGATATTCATGGTGTAGCCAAAGAGCGGATGTTGAAGTCTATCTTTCATCGCATCCACGACACAGGGCGGAGCTGCAAACTGCATGTCGGCCACCCACATGGGGATAAGATCTTTCTGTGAATATTGCATCTGAGGAAAACTCTCACTCGCATCAAACAGATATTCTTTGTAGCCATCATAAGCGACGGCATTGGTATTTTCCCGATTAAAAATTTGATCAAATCGAGAACTCATAAATTCTCCTGTTTACTCCAACCCAAATCCAACTGTCGAAAAAAACTTTGAACCAGAATCGGTGAAAAAGATCCGCTCGCATCCAGATCATTTCTGGAAATAGTCATGCGGGGCTGATGATGGGGATCCACATCGACATCAATTAAATGAAACGAATTCGGAGCTCCGGCCCGTGTGCGCCAAGATAAACATGTTCCTGCAACCGAGATCACAGATTGTCTTTGGATATCCGGGTATCGTTCTCCGGATAAAGTAACGAAGGGATCGTGAATGTGTCCGCCTAAAACAAGATCCATTTTCGTTTCCGCAAAAACTTTCATAACTTGATCTCGGTTACGCAAAAGATTTTTTTCATCGACCCGTTTGGGACAATCCACCGGATGATGAAAACACGCGATCCGTACATCAGTTTGAATTAATTTTTTTCTGACTAAATCTTTAATTTGTTTTTGACTTAAAGCGCCCTGGACCAAACGAAAACGGCTGGTGGAATCGAAAGTGAAAACTTGAACTTGCTCCAAGGGAATTTTTTTTTCAATTTGGCCTTCAAAAGCGGTCTCGTAATGACTGTAGGGCGCGAAAAATCTTCGACTCAAGTTATAAAGTGGAATATCGTGATTTCCGGGAACTACCGCCCACTGAAACTGCTTCAGTGATTCAACAAAAGCATGAGCCGCTTTAAACTGATCAAGCCGGGCACGCTGCGTGATGTCTCCAGTCATGATAATCAGATCCGGTTGAAGTTCTAAAAGTCGAGTCGTTAAACTTTGCACCACATCAGGGTTATTAGCGCCGAAATGCGGATCAGAAATATGAGCAATTCTTATTTTCACTTAAACCTCAACTTCAGCGATGACTTGAGGTTTGATCAGCTTAAGAGCCTGCGGTAAAGATTTGACGTTCAATGGAGATTTCAATTGAAACATTTCTCCGTCTAAAGCCACCGTACTAAATTTATTACGATGCGTGATAATCGAAAGTTCATCCACACAGAAACTCACCACACCCTCTTCGTTATCGATTTTTTTGGCAATTCCGTAAAATAAAGCGCGCAGGACTTCCCAAGTTTTAAGTGGCTTCATCAAAACGGCGGCCAATAAATCTTTTTTCATGCAATCGGCTACATCCATAGAAAGATCTCGTAATTGAAGAGCATTGTTTCCTATAAAAATCATCGGAGTTCGGATTTTTTGTTGAATTTTTCCTGACATCAGTGTGACTTCAAGTAATCGGTGACCTTCAATGATGCTATACAAAGTCGATAAGATCACCACCAACCGATTTCGCCCGTAACGGCTGGTTCTTTTTTCGCGGTCTTGAATAGATTTAGCGTACAATCCAAGACTGGCATTAATTAAAAAAATGCGTCCATTCATTTCACCTAAGCGAACTTCTTTGACGGCTCCGGTCAGAATGACTTTAAAAGCCTCAGCGGGATCTTCTGGCAAATGATGAGTGCGAGCAAAAAAATTAAAGGTCCCACACCCCACAACGCCGAAACGGATATTTCGACCGTAAACTTTCTCCGCCACCGCGCGGATCGTTCCATCTCCGCCCGCGGCCACCACGATTCCGCCATCTTGCTCTGCCAAATCGGCGGCCTTTTGAATTTGCTTTTCAAAACTATCGTGATCACTGGTATCGTAATGAATCAATTCGAAATTGTAATCGTGACAAAGTTTTGCCGCAATCTGTGGTAAGGAATCTCCGGCACCTTTTCCCGATTTTTTATTGGCAATCAAATGGATTTTGTTCATCTTAAACCAAGACAAGGTGCAAAAACGCGTTAATAATCGAAAGCGCTAAAGCCCCAAAGATAGCCGACCACCAACTTTTAACTTCAAAATCTTCTAAGATAGCTGCAGCCATCTTTATAATAGCGCCATTAATCACAAAGGTCAGTAAACCTAAAGTGAGGATATTGATTGGCAAGGTCAAAAGAATCAGAATAGGCCAGATAACTGTATTCACCAGAGCAATAACGACTGCTGCAATAAATGCGGCCCAGAAACCGCGTACCTTAAAACCCGGAATAACTTTAGCCGTGATAAAAACAGCCAGCGCCGATACCGTCCAATAAATTAAATAATAAAATAGTGAGTGCGTTTCCGTTGACTGCATCTAGTACATATAGCAACGAATCGCCGCTTCGGCATGAAAATTTTCAGGATTGTAGATTTTTGACCCATGCTGGCAGGAGGCTAAAGCTTTACCTTTTCGAAATTTGGCGGTTCGCTTTAATTTCTTCAAGTTCTTTGTATATGCTTAAGTAATTATACAGAACTTTAGAGAAATAGACGTTATTTTTAACTTCGGATGAAGGCATGCGGCTCAGTTGACCCATTCCGGTATTGTAGGCCGTGATGTAAGACGCAGCTCGAGATCTGAGGGATTTCTTGAGGTATTTAAAATACAATGCTCCTACCTCGATGTTATATTGCGGATTTTTTAAAGAATTTTTACCCTTCCACTTCATCCCTTTTTTTTCGCAAATCCATTTCGCTGTATCCGGTTTAATTTGCATCAAGCCGATTTCTCCGGCTGATCCGATTGCATGAGGTCTAAACTGACTTTCAGTCTTTATAATAGCCATCAAAAAAATGGGGTCGTACTGATTAATTCGACTGACTTCAATCAAGGTTTTTACCACATCTGCGCTGGCCAGTTGCCTGCCGTTTTTTCTCAGGTACTCTTCGATGTAAGATGATAAAAAAGCATCCGTTTCAAAGCGCGAAGCGGGTGAATTTGAATAAGCGTTGTTGAGGATCTCTTTGGCCTGCTGCTGCCGGTCGGCTTCATTATGAAGGGGTTGTGGACTTCGACACG
The DNA here is from genome assembly GCA_014378775.1 of Pseudobdellovibrionaceae bacterium. Classification (GTDB taxonomy): domain Bacteria; phylum Bdellovibrionota; class Bdellovibrionia; order Bdellovibrionales; family Bdellovibrionaceae; genus Pseudobdellovibrio. The sequence goes on along the minus strand of JACMMZ010000051.1, from coordinate 11,618 downwards.
AGTTAAAATATGAGACAATCACAAGAGAAAAAACCAGAAACTGAATTTTTATATTTAATGCACGCATAAGGTAAAAGAGTTCAAAAAATTGACCAAAACCCGAAGTCTTTAAGACTTAAGTGGACGCTTTGGGAGAAGATATAAGCAAAGTGTTGAGTTTTTAAACGATATGTTTACATAACTGTTTAAAATATTTTTTACACTGTGTAAAACTTCTGCGCAAAAAATTGATACAAAATTGATCCTCTCAAATTGAGATGGTGATTTTTCATCAAAACAGTTATATGTTTAGATTCTCACTCACTCAATCTTGTCAAAGGAACTAAAGATGCCCTTATTTATCGTAAAAGCTATGCTTCAAGAAGTAGAATCCGAAGAAATCTATAACGACTTTGATCAGGCCATGGCGGCCGAAGGTGGCTACGCTTACACCACCGGAGCGAATAACAAAATATATGCGCTCCCTCCGGATGAATTCGAATTTGATGTCGAAGAAACGGCTGACAGCTTATTAAAAATCGTGAAACTTATTTGTGATCAAACTGAAAAAAAGCATAAGCTACTGAAAACCCCGATTGTTGTCGTTGAACCCAAAGTGATTCGCTTTGCCAATCTTGAAGAGTACACAGAAGATGACGAAGACAATTTAGACGAAAACTAAAATGTCTGATGCAGACGGCGGCGTAGAATATTTCACCACTTTAGAGACTCACCTATTGAGTGAAATTCTTTATGATCATCTTCATATAAATTCGAAACAATTTGAAATGCTTTTAAAACTTGGCGCAATTTACATCGATAGCCAGCGCCAAACTAAAGACGGTTGGATTTTATCGGGAAGTCTTCTACGTATCCATACATCACCTCGTCGCTATAAAACAGATTATGATTGGAATTCATTAGTTATTTTTGAAAATGATTTTTGTTTAGTTCTCAACAAACCCTCAGGAATTCCCAGTCACCCCACGGCCGACAATGCCCTAGAAAACGCTTTAACTCAAATGGGCCTTACCCGTAAAACCACCCTTTTCATCACGCATAGGCTCGATACGCTGACCTCAGGCTTGATTGTTTACGGGAAAAAGCAAAGCTTTGTAAAAAGTTTTAATATCCAACTTCAAAAACGATTAGTTAAGAAAAATTATGTTGCGCTGATTGAAACTACATCAAAAATACCAAATAGACTGACGCATTACATGAGTCCGGCTTTAGGGGTGCCTAAAAAATTATCCAGTTCAGCCCAAGAGGGTTGGGCGCTATGCGAATTAGAAATTTTAGAACAAAAAGAAATCTCGACCACCACAGCTTGGGTCAAAATCAATCTTTTAACCGGACGAACGCACCAAATCCGTGCTCAGCTTTCGCATCTTCACGCGCCGGTGGTGGGTGACTTATTATATGGTTCAAAAATCACCGCCACCGATAATTCGATCTGTCTTAGATCCCAACATCTATCTTTTGACTGTAATGGTGAAACCTTAGATTTTAATTTGCCTGACAAATTTAATTAATTAATTCCCAATTTAGAATCCGCATCGTCTGATGGAACCTGATTGTACATTTCTTCTGATTTTTCAGCTTGTGCTTGAAGGGGCTTTAATAATAGGGACTTTTTAAATTCATTCGAACTCTCAAAACCCGTGCGACGAACCATTGAATCCCCTTTCGGCAAACGATTCGCCACAAAAGTCATGAAGGCATTAAACGTTTCCGGAAAAATGGCGGCAAAAATATTTCGAATTTTTGCAACGGGCGCTAAAAGTACTTCGGTTTTTTTATCGGCCAGACCATCTAATATTTTTTTAGCTGCGGCATCGGCGCCTATTGATAACAATGGTAAATTGTCGATGGTTTGAAACCATTTGAATTCTTTTTCGTGATCACCTTTAAACACCGCTTGAATCGGAGATCCTGTTCTCATAGGCAAAGGATAGGCCGTCGTCACACTGATATTAAGCGGAGCAAGTTCTGCGGCCACACCCTGTGAAAACCCCGCCAAAGCAAACTTAGAGGCGTCGTAAGAAATCATATGGGGAACCGCGACTTTCCCTCCCATGGAGCAAATATTTAAAATTTGCCCGCCTCCGCTTTGTTTAAAATAAGGAAGAATCAACTGTGTCGCATTGACCACCGCATACAAATGAAGTTTCATGAGTGATTCAAAATCAGCCAGTTCTGTTGACGTAAATGGAGCCACCAGCATGGCCCCCGCATTGTTGACCAAGATATCAATTTTTTTCATATTGATCATGGCCTGATCTAAAGTATGCGCTAATTGTTTGCCATCAGTCACATCACAGACTTGAATAAAAATGCGAGCTTCTGGAAACTGACGAATGAGAATTTCTCGTGCTCGTTCAAGTTCTTTTTCGTTTCGAGCGATCAAAGTGACATCACTGGCACCGCGATCTAAAAAATTCCAGGCCAGCGACAGGCCTAAACCTCGAGATCCTCCAGTTATCAGAACTGTTTTTCCACTGAAATTTCGATCGTTTAATAATGAAGAATAATAAAGACCCGCTGCGGTCAAAGCCAATCCAGTGCTCAAGGTTTTTTTCTTGTAAGTCACACCGGCTAATATCAATGATAAAAGTGCCAGTTCTTTTTTCAATCCGTTTTGCATGTCATTACCTCTTGGTTATATAAACCATGAAGCAATCACAACGCCAAGTTCAATGCGTCCTTGGGGGCGATAATAATCAAAGACGTAGAGAAATTCCCCTATTTCTGGCGCCTTTTCAGAATTTCCATCATCATGCTATTTTCAGATTTTTTATTCGCTTTGATTTTCTTCGGCTTGAGTAAAGGTTTTCTCGCTGGTTTTGACGCCGGCCCGGTGTTAAAAGTGCGCGGCTGACTGGTGTTGATTTCTTCGTCTTCATTCGTAAGTCGAGCCTTTTTCTTCCGAGCGGTCTCTTGAACGGAGATTCCAAATAATGGATTTTTTTTATTTATTTCACGAAGGACTGATTTAACTAAAGATTCAAAATCTTCGGTTTCGGCCGCTAAATAAAGTGCATCTTTTTTGCCGGGATGATTTTCTAAGAAAGGAAACTTGGCGCAAACGGTACTTTGTTTTATTTTTTCAATCGGAAAGAAAACACCGTGCCATAATTCGAAAGGATAAGATCTTCCGCGGTAAAGAGTGGTTTTACTATCCTCGGTCAGAATTAAAATCAGTTTATCGTCGCGGTAATAATGAATTCCGATCGAAGTTGATTTTTGCTCGAAGTTTCCCAAAAGCCATTCTTCAATCCAAAAAAGTTGATTTAAAATTAGTTCACCAAACTTTTCAGTTGTATACTTTTTCTAAAGCGAATGACGATTTGAGAACCTGCTTCGGTTGATTCGTCACCATAAAGTACAGAACCCAGTACCACATGAATTTTTTCCTGAGTTTTATTTGGCGCTAAGATCTTAAGTCCGGCACCCCACCCGTTCACCACTTCAAACTGAGTAGCGATAAAACCTTTTCTCAGAGTCAAATCTTTGGACTGATCGTAATCATCACCCCAAGCGTATCCCACGGTAAGACCCACGGTGCCAGATAGGGCCAGTAGTTCATCAAGCTTTAAAATCGTAATACCTTGATTTAAGATATGTTTGAATTGGTCTAACACTTTCGATTTTTCAGATTTTAATTTAAAATCAAAGCTGTAGGCCCATAAGAAATTATTTTTTATAACCTTTTGTTTCTGAATATCAAAAACCTCACAGCCGTAAAGTTTTCCTTTGACGAGAATCATCCCCGCACCGACCTCGGCACAAAACAAAAGTCCCTTACTTTTCACGATATCATCATTACCGGCCAAAACCGAATAGCCCGCTAAACGGTAATCTAATGCCTGCAGCATCTCATTAGCCAAGTGCTGTGATTCTGGCCGCGCATTAAAGACAGCGTAAAGCTTTGAATTATTTTGCAAATACTGTTGAAGATCTCTATTATCTGAATCTTGAGCCAAAGCTCCATTTGAAAAAATGATCAAGGCGCTAAATAATAGTAAGGCTATTTGTTTCATGAAATCTCCATCTGCATGGCTTGATTGAAGCATCAAAAATGACGGCGTTCAATGGTTTTTGGATACTTTTAAGGAACATTATGAAAAATTTAAATCTCATCATCATTGTATCGACTTTGCTCACCATGCTCTCATGTGGATCAAAAGAAATCCAACCCCCAGACATAGCCACTCCCACGGAAGAAATTTTTTCGACCCAAATTTTTTACATCAAGTGGAAGGGTGATGAATCACGCAAAAAGAAAACTTTGAATGATTTGTCCGAAAAAAAATGTTGGACTCTAAAAGAAGTTGTTCCTGAATCAGGGAATTTATCTAGTGTCTGTCATGAATTTGCTGAATATAAAAATAAGTCAGATATCCACGGTCTTTTAAAAAAAATTGGATCAGGACTTCTGATTGAAGTCCATGCAGATAAAGAGAATAACTATAAGGTGCAGATTTTCGAAAAATCTGGAAAAAAACTTCGCCTCGTCAACAAGCTTGCAAAGTTTCTTGACCCTGATGATTTCGCTTTAACTCTAAAACGACTGACTTTTAAATAAACTACCTATGAACGACAGTCGTTTCAATTGAAGCCGCGTAGCCTTTTTTAATTAACCGCTCTACGACTTTCTTGATGACAGCAGGGGCATTTTCTGGACTCCGAGCCATAATCCAAAGATGTTTTTGATTAGGAGTTCCCACCGCGGTCCAGCTGTAGTCGTCGGCTACATCGATAATTAAATAATCAAATTTGAGCGGCCAAAACGGAGAAACTTTCCAATGTGCGTTCGTTTCGTGATTTTCAACCCAAGCCTTTTGTGTAGAGGATTTTTTTTCACCGTTTAAAGATCCCTTATTAAAGGTAAAACTGACATCGATTCGATTGTCAGTTTTATTCCAAGTGTAGGTCTCTACGGAATTAAAAGCATCTGTTTCTAAAAAGGTGAAACGACCTGCTAAAACATACCAAGGGCCCATGAATTTTTTTAATTTTACTTCAGTCGCGGTATTGGTAAAAGGAGTCGTGCTGCACGACGAAATCAGCAGCGAGAAAAAGTAAAAAAGACCAGATCGGGATTTATTTTTCATTTAATTCTATCTTTTATTTAACTTCGGTCTTCGGGGCATTTTGACCCGTTGATTCTGAGCTAAAAATGAGTGGATAATAACTGATGATGGTGAAAAAGATCCCAACGACGACTAAAACAGCGACGATGAGAGTTTTTCTTGAAACCAAACCGTGCGTATGAACTTCTGTGTGACCTGAGCTTTTTGCAGACACGTTTTCTCCTTGATAAAAATTTTTAGACTTGCGAATAGAATGCCAGTCGGTCGCTTTTGTTTACGCTAACAGTGTGTTAACCTGATGGCAACATCTCCGGAGGTTTCATGAAGAAAATTCGAAAATCAAAAACCAACACGAAAATACAAATCAAGGTGGCGGTTCAAAATTTCAAGAAAGCCATTGAAAATAAACTTGGAAAAATTAACTGGCCCCGCGTCGGCGTAATCGCTTTATTTATTCTATTAACGGTAGCTTCAAAGGGACTTCTCGGAATAAAAGCGCAAACGGTTGCTGTGGTTTTATTCGGGGCGCTTCGGGCCGCTGGTACCGCTTAAAAGCAATCAGAAATCTGCAGTCATGGGGTTAGGCCCGATCCGCCCCGCTGCTGAATCTAACTCATTTATTTTGGCTAAATCATCCGCATCCAAATTAAAATCGAATACGTTTATATTTTCTTTAATTCTTGAGGGCGTCACCGATTTTGGTATCACCACAAATTGATTTTGAAGGTGCCACTTGAGAATAACTTGAGCCGAAGTTTTCCCATATTTTTTTCCGATGGTTTTAATGACAAAATTTTCCAAGATTTTTCCTTGTCCTAGCGGACTCCACGATTCAGTTTGTATTTGGCATTGGGTGTGAAAATCACGAAGCTCTTTTTGTTGAAACTGAGGATGAAGTTCGATTTGATTAATGGCAGGAACAACTCCGGTTTCATCCATGATTCGCTTAAGATGTTCAACTTGAAAATTAGAAACCCCAATTGATTTAACCAGGCCCTCTTTTTTCAATTCAATTAACGTTTTCCAAGCTTGCACGTAAGTTTCTTTTCGTGGAGCTGGCCAGTGAATCAAATAAAGATCTAAATATTTCAATTTCAATTTATCCATACTTTGAGTAAATGCTTTACGAGCCTCAGCTTGATCGTCATTCCAAAGCTTCGTGGTAATATAAAGTTCCTCACGCGGTAGCAAACTATTTTGAATGGCTTTTCCTAAACCCATTTCATTTCGATAAATGGCGGCTCCGTCAAGAGATCGATATCCGGCATCCAATGCCTGCGTAATAATTGAATCGGCCTGGGCGTCTTCAACTTTCCACAAACCTAAACCTATTTGAGGCATAAACTGACCGTCGTTTAATTTAACATTCGGAATATTTGCCATAGAAAACTCCTTCATTTTTTGCTATCCTATCACTTATTTCAACGAAAGAAGACTAAAAATGGAATTTAAATTACAAGGCGAAGATTTTGTGCTTTTGCAGGCTCTGCTAAAAGCCACCGGCCTGTGCGATACCGGCGGAGATGCCAAAGCCGCTATTACCAATGGAGAAGTCACCGTTGACGGTGAAGTCGAAATCCGCCGTGGAAAAAAAATTCGCACCGGACAAATCGCAGTCTTTAAGGGTCAACGAATAAAGGTCACTTCTTAATTATTGGGTAAGTTGCAGTAAACGTCGGATGGAATCAATAAGCTCTGTTTTTCCGATGGGTTTAGTTAAGTGAAGGTTACATCCCGCCTGAATCGAACGCTCGGCTTCAAAGGGCAAAGCATGTGCCGTTAAAGCAATAATCGGCTTGAGATATCCTAATTCTCTGATTTTTTTGGTCGCCTCAAGCCCATCCATACCCGACATTTGAATATCCATTAAAATGCAATCATAACTATGCTGCTTGAACTTTTGGAGAGCTTCCTGCCCGTTACTGGCCGTATCGATCACAAAATTATAGGATTTAAGGTAATGGTAAATCAATAGCACGTTGTCCGGAGAATCTTCGACCAGCAGAATTCTTTTATTTTTAAAAAGGTCGGATTCGATAATTTCGTGGACAGCTTCAGGGGTAGTCAAAGAATCTGTCGTTGGTGATTGTGATACAGCATACTCTACAGGAATATTAAACGAGAACGCACTTCCTTGATCAACGGCGCTTCGCTTAAGAACCAGATCACCATCTAAGGCTTGAGCAATTCTTTTTGAAAGCGCTAAGCCTAACCCGGTTCCTCCAAACTTCCGTGCAATAGATCCGTCACCTTGAATAAAGGCTTGAAATAAATTTTTCTGATTCTCTGGCGAAATACCCATTCCTGCATCTTCTACATCGATCATCAAATTAAATTTTAGCTGTTCATTGATTGGCTTTAGGCTGATCGTCACCGTCACTTTTCCTTTATCAGAAAACTTAATCGAGTTACTGATTAAATTAATGAGAACCTGTCGGATCCGCATTGAATCGGTAAAAATAGCCTGTTTCGGTTCGTCAATAAAAATCAAATCAAGGTTTAAGCCTTTGCTTCGAACCGCAGGTAAAAAAGAGTCGACAACTTCGCGCGCTAAATTTTTCAAACAACAAACACTTTTGTGGATTGGAATGCGACCCGCTTCAAATTTTGATAAATCTAAAATATCGTCGATCAAATGGAGTAATTGTCTTCCGTTGGACCGGATTCGCGCGATGTAATCTTTACTTTCGCTTCGAGTTCCGCCATCTAAATCTAATAACTCCGAAAATCCTAAGATAGAATTCATCGGCGTTCTAATTTCATGAGACATATTGGCTAAGAACTGCATTTTAGCCTGACTGGCATTTTCAGCTAATTCCTTGGCACTTTTCTCACGTAATAAGCTTTCTTCTAATTGAAATGTTCGTTCTTCGACTCTTTTTTCAAGCTTATTGCTTGCCTCACGCAATTGGCCTTCCCGGATTTTTAAATCACTCTCTGTTTGGGTTAATTCTTGATAGTGTTCGGCAAATTCAAGTGAAAGTTCTCTTTCCGTGCGAAGGATGGCGTACATACAAACAAATACTGCCGATAGAATAACTGAATGGATGACGATATTAAATGTATTGGGTAAGTTTTGGATGGGAATTAATGGGTAAATACGATCTATAAAATAAAAAATTGGTATGTGCGCGAGCGTGAAGAAAAAGTAAGATAACACGCGATTTTTCGCGTCCATCACGCAACCAAGGATAAAAAGCACTATGAGCGAAGAACAAAAAAATGGGCTCTCTATCCCCCCGCTCGTTAAAAAGCTTGGAAGTAAACTTATCCAAAGTCCAATGTAAAGTGGTAGCCAATAATAAAGCGGGCGAGATTTCGCGTTCACCCAGTACAGAGAAATTGCGCTTCCTAAAACTAAAAACATATCCATAACGGTTATAAATGGAGTTTGAATCCAGTACAGATCTGCAACGGCTGCAATCAGAGAAAAAATCAACCCGCTAAAACAAAGAAACTTTCCAACTCGACAAGCACGTTCCTCTCGCCAAATTCTCAGAAGCTGTTTCGGGTCTTGAAATTTTCGATTACGGATACGGTTTTTATAAGCCATATTGTTGTGCCATCAATTTAATACAAAAAATCTGCAAAAGGGAAGCTAATCCTAGGATGACAGGACTAAATCCGAACTCTGAATTGATCCATTCCAAAAATATACATTTGAAATGGATCAATTCCTCTGCCTTATAAATCAGATCAACATAAAAATCCTAGTACGTTTGACCTTTTAAATAAAAATTTGCTTCGAGGTATTTTGTTGGGTCTATTTATAGATGCGAGGATCTTTTATTTCCCAACAATGAAACGACATAACTTATAACGGCCAACACCACAAAAATTCCTAAGATTGTTTTACCGATTTCTAAAGAAATACCGGCAATTCCAACGGCACCGAAAAGTAATGCCAATAAACCTATAACAAAAAATGCAATCGCTGCTCTTAACATAAAAACCTCCTTAAAAGTTCCTTATTAGTTTGAACTGGACAAATGATGAAATGCAAAAGCGCGACCACTAAAAAAGGTCGTTAAGAGCTATTTAGTCGCATGACTGCGGCCTTTTTAGCCCCAATAGCTACGCGGCTTGGGAAAAAAGGTCTACTTCATCATGATAAGAATAATGGATTTCGAAGCTTTCGAAGGAAATTGAATGGGACTTTCGGTCGTTGGGATACCCGCGAGCTCTAAGGAATTTTTGACTCGTGCTTCTGAAGTTCCGATAAATTCTTTTAAGGAATTAGCACGTTCTGCCATACTGAAAGTCTCAACTTTAGTTTCCTGCTTCATTCCGAGAATAAATGATTTGAGCGATTTATTTCGATCATTTGATATTTTTTGTTGATCACCAGGTAGTTTCTTTTGGCTCGAAGAAGGATATTCCACATCGGCCCAGCTGATCACTTTAATTTCGCTCACCTCACCTTTTTTAAAAGCGCGAAATAGAAAATCGCGAAATCTGACCTGATTTTCTTTAGAGAGTTCGACGTCCTTTTTCCTAAAAACTAATTCGATTACAAAATCGGCATTTTGTTCCGCCGCGACTTGACTGGTCTCAATGCCAACCGTTGCAGTGATCGATTTATGTTTAGCCGGCAATTGAATTTCAGCTTCTTTTGGAGAGGATGAACAGCCTACAAGTGCGTAAACAAGAAATAAAGTTAGAATCGTTGGGAATGAACAAAATCGAATCATTATTTTTTTTCCTTTGTGGCTGGCCGTTGAGCCAACGTTAAACGATTTTCTAAGCCGGGGTTTAATTCTTCTTGATAACCATTTTTAAAAAGTTGAGTAATGGCTTCTGACATATTCCATTCAAAATTTCCGTTTTCATAGCTGAATAAAATCTTGGTCGCCACTATATGCTTATCGTTACTACGAAAAAAAAAATTCAGCGCGGCTGCCGATAATTCAATCCCAAGATGTTTTAAGCCTTTAAAATCCCCGGGATCCCCTATCACGTCCCCATCTTTTAAAAAAGGCTTCAGGTAGCCGCTTATGTATCCATTTTCAGATTTAACTTCGGAATAGATATCTAATATGCCTGAACCAAAAGTAAGCGGTAAATACCGATTGGTAAAAGGATTCGTTTCTACTAAATTAAGTTTTTGGATTTCTAAAGCGACGACCCAGGATACGGGATCTTCTGTCATATTGATGGTACTGACAGCTTTCAAAGGCGCTTTACCTAGTAAAAGTCCTTTAAGCGTGAGCAGCGAAACGGGATGAATTTCCGTAGCTGTCACATGACTTAATCGTCCTTCAATTTGATCGGCGAAAATATCCATATCTCGGTATTCGATTCTTGAATTCCGGATTTCAATTCTTTCTACTTCTACAGGAAATAAAGCACGCTTGACCTGTTTAGCGTCGTTAACGGATTCTTTGGTGCGGCTTTTAACTTTTTTTGAAACTGTTTGATCTGCAATCAGATTAACTTCGCTAGCGACTACGTCCGTTAATACCCGTCCTTGAAATAACTGGCTCCAAGAAATTGAAACATCCACGCTGGCTGCCGTAGCAAATGGTTTTTGAGTATCCTCTTTCAAGGTAATAATCACCTGATCAAAGCGGTAGGCGCCGCGCCACAAACTGAGATCAAAGTCACCTACATGGGCATAATAATCTTCAGAAAAGTTTTCTAAATAAGCGTTTGTTTTTTTAAGAATTACTGAAGGAAGAATGAATCGGATGATACATAGTAAAATGATCACGCCGATCAAAATGATGTATTTAAAATTAAGTTTCATGAATCCCCTAAGTGATTGGCCTTGATGGGGAAAACGTATTGCGCTTTGAATTCAATATATTTCTGACCCATTTCAAAACGCTCTTCAATGGTTATCATTTTTTTTACTTTTCGTAAAATATTACACTCTTCCTTTTGAATATTATGTTCGACTAATTCAGCTAACAATTTTGTTTTAGCTGGCTCTTCGCACTGAGCATGATTGATCAGAAAGGGAACAAACTGATCTAGTTTTTTTTGGCGTTGACGTAAAATAATATCATATTTTTGAATCATCTTCATGTGATGTTTCCTCTTTTTCTTCTGCCGGAAAAATTTGCAAACTTATTTCGTAGCTGAGAAGTATCATTAATGAGGTGTAGTAGACCCAAGCTAAAAAAACGACTAAAGATCCCGCCGCTCCGTACATCGAGGCCAGACCTGCTTTAGCTAAATAAATACTAATGACACTTTTACCCAAGATATAAAACAAAGTACTAATAATTCCGGAAAAAAAACTTTTTTGCCAACTGAGCCGGTCGGAAGGTACGAAACGGTAAATTGCGGTAAACAAAAATGTAAATAATAAAAAGTTTACGACCTGAGACACTCCTTGCCAGAACATAACTTCATTCGAGGGGTATAGCATCGTCATAAATGTTGTAACCATAAGAGATACAATACTTAAAAATGCGAAGCCTAAAACTAATCCCACCGATAAAAATTTATTTTTTAAATAAAAAACAAATCCAGTTCTGTGCTTTGGAGCGACATACTCATTAATTTTATCGATTGCAATCTGAAGCTGAGTAAAAATGGCCG
>JACMMZ010000050.1 GCA_014378775.1 Pseudobdellovibrionaceae bacterium | reverse complement strand
GGCAAAGATAATTTAAGAAACGAAATTAAAGATAATATCAATACATTTCTGGTTAAAGGCAAAGTTTCGAACGTCTATTTCACCGAGTTGATTTACAACTAAAGGAAAGAACAACTATGAATCAAGTTTTATCTCAAAGTGAAGTTGATGCTCTTTTAGCCGCCGTCGGTGATGGGAATGTTCCCGTTGAAACCGGAATGAAAAAATCGAACGAGATGATTTCCCGCGATGAGAACGTTGTCACTTACGACTTAACCAGTCAGGATCGTATCATCCGTGGTCGACTTCCACAGCTTGAAGTTATTTACGAAAAATTTATGCGTTCGTTCCGAGTTTCGTTATCTTCTGCTTTACGTAAAATCGCATCGATTTCATTAACTTCAACCGAATTCATTAAATTTGGCGAGTTCATTAATACTTTACCTATTCCAACTTGTATCAGCGTCCTTCGATTTAATAACTTGCGTGGTTCCGCTTTATTCGTGCTCGAAGCCAAATTAGCGTATGCTTTGGTGGATTCTTTTTTTGGTGGAGCTGATCGTCCCTTTATTAAAATGGAAGGTAAAGAATTTACTCCGATCGAATTGCAAATCGTCAAAAAAGTTGTGGAGCTAGCCATTGCCGACTTGGAAGCGGCATGGTCCACGGTTGAAGTGATTGATTGTTCTTTTCTAAGAACTGAAATTAATCCTCAGTTTGTAGGGATTATCCCACCGACTGACGTTGTAATCGCTTCCACATTTGACATTGAACTTGAAAATATTAATGGAACAATCGCCATCGTCATGCCGTACGCAACAATTGAACCCATCAAACAAAAACTATCGACTGGATTCCAAGTGGAATCAGATCAAACTGACAAAAAATTATGGACTTCAATTATCCGTGATCAGTTATTAGAAACCGATGTCGATATCAAAGTTAATTTGGGTGAGACCGAAATCAAATTGAAGGATTTAATGAACCTGAAAATAGGCGACATTATTCCTTTGACCCAAGATTCAAGCGGCGAGCTTGATGTTCAAGTTGAACAAGTTAAAAAATTTAAAGGCTACTACGGAGTTCATCACGGAACCGTGGCTGTTCAAGTTACAAGACCTATTGAAAAATAACCAGAAGAGCAGGGAGAATATATGTCGGAAACATTAACCAAGGAAAAAAATCTAAATTTGATTTTAGATATTCCTTTACGTGTCACGGTTGAATTAGGTCGGACGAAAATGCCGGTCAACGAATTACTTAATTTAACTCAAGGCTCAGTGATTGAGTTGAGTAAACTAGCCGGTGAGCCCATGGAAGTTTTAGTCAATGATAAATTAATTGCCCGGGGTGAAGCCGTGGTCGTGAATGAAAAATTCGGCGTTCGTTTAACCGATATCATCTCGACCACTGAGCGTATCGAGCAATTGAAATGATGATGAATATGAAAACAACATTTATTTTGTGTGCATTCCTATTTTTATCAGCGTTTCCTGCCTTGGCTACGGAAGAAATCGTTCAGGCTGAATCTAAACCTGAAAATGAGATCCCGTTGAAAATGGCTGAAGCTGGAAAAAATGAAGGTCAAAGTGCAACAGGGCAAAAAGCTGTTTTTACCATCGTCATTTTGTTAGCTTTAACGGGCGCAGGCTATTATGCTCTTCGTCGATTTTCGCACAAAAGTAAACCCGGCCAATCAAATATGCAGATCAAGATTTTGTCTCAGCATTATTTAGGGCCTAAAAAAAGTTTAGCCGTCATCCGTGTGGCCGGTGAATCGATACTGATTGGTATAACCGATCAGAATATTTCGATGATTAAGGCATTGGCTCTTTTAGATGAAGAGCTTCCGCAGGTTCTTCCGAAAAATTTTGACGAATCCATGACCGAACAATTGGCTGACCAAGATATCGAAACCGATGATTTCTCATTCGAAGGCATTAAGACAACGGTCTCTCAAAAAATTAAATCCATGAGGAATATACAGTAATGAAAAATTTCTTGAAGCAAAAATACTCGATGCTGATTGTCTTTGTGTTCGCCTTGATTGCGAGTCGTTTTGCTTTTGCTCAAGTGACGCTTCCGACCTTTAATTTAGGTTTCAAAACAGCCTCAAATCCGACCGAAGTCGTCAGCACCATTAAACTTATAATCATGATGACAATTTTAACCTTAGCTCCGGCTATTTTAATTATGATGACGGGTTTTACTCGCATTTTGATTGTTCTTTCTTTTTTGAGACAAGCTATGGGTGTGCAACAAATGCCGCCCAATCAATTGCTGGTGGGATTATCTTTATTTCTCACTTTCTTTATTATGAATCCGGCTTTTAAAGAAATTAACAATAATGCCGTGAATCCCTACATCAATGGAACAATTTCACAGGAAGTCGCCATAGATAATGCTTTGGCTCCACTCAGACGTTTTATGTTCGCACAAACGCGAGATCAAGATCTCAGTCTTTTTGTAAAGATGGCTAAGATCAGTCAGCCGAAAACACGCGCTGACGTTCCTACATTAGTTCTTATTCCATCTTTTATTGTTTCCGAATTAAAAACAGCGTTCATGATTGGATTTATCATTTTCTTACCATTTCTCATCATCGATATTTTAGCGGCCAGTGTGTTGATGGCGATGGGAATGATGATGGTTCCGCCGGCCGTTATTTCTTTACCATTTAAAATTATGTTATTTGTGCTGGTCGATGGCTGGAGTTTACTGATTGGCTCGATGGTCAAAAGTTTCGGCTAAAGTATAAGGTCTTTAATTGAAGTTAAAAGGATTTTAACTGATCACAAGAACAAGGATGTTTTGAATGAATGATGATATCATTTTACAACTAGGACAAGATGCTTTAAAGACGATGGCGATGCTGTCGGCTCCGCTTTTACTAAGCACTTTGGTCGTCGGTTTAGTTGTCAGTATTTTTCAAGCTTTAACCCAAATTAATGAAGCGACTTTAACTTTCGTACCGAAAATGATCGTCATTGCGATTGTTCTAGTTTTCCTTGGTCCGTGGATGCTCGATTTTATGAAAACATACACTGTTAATTTATTTGATAGTGTTTCCTTTGTGGTCAGAGGTCAGTAATGATCGAATTGTCGCAATTAAACGAAATTCAATTGATCGTATTCGGCTTGATTATGCTGCGTATGATTGCTTTTGTTACGTCTGCGGCCGTATTAAGTTCTCCGTCCGTTCCCATAACGGCGAAAGTTTTACTTTCAATGGTTTTAACCATGATGGTCTACACCGCGGTCGCGGACAATCAACTTGTTGCGCGTGTTTCTGATCAACAGAATAGTTTAATCATGCTAGCCGCTTTAGAATTAATTGTGGGTCTTTGTTTAGGTTTTTTAACGCGCATGTTTTTTTTCGCGGTATCGATGGCCGGCGAGATGATTTCGATCGCTTTGGGTTTAGGCCAAGCGCAAATTTTCAATCCGTTAATGGGCTCGCAGGGAAATGCCATGGAGCAGTTTCTAGTCATGTTTGCCAGTTTAGTTTTTTTGGCGATTAATGGCCATCACTTGATGATTCAAGGATTGATCCAAAGTTTTAGTACGATTCCTGTCGCCAACGTCAATATCAGCGCCATCGAATTAAGCCGTGTTGTTTTAGGACTTCAAGACATTTTAGTCATTGCTGTTCGTATGGCGGCACCGATTGTGATTTCAATGTTAGTGATTCAAATCGGTATTGGTCTTTTAAGCCGAGCCGTTCCGCAGATTAACGTTCTTTCCACAGCCGCCTCAGTTTCGGCTTTGATCGGAATTATTTTACTGATTATTTGCCTCCCGCTGATGTCTAACCAAATGAGTGGAGCGATCGAAGAGACGAGCGCTTCATTTTTTAGCTTTGTGAAGGGAATTTAGTGTCAGAAGATCAAGGCGAAAAAACCGAACAAGCAACGGACACGCGGCGCGAAGAATTTCGCAAACGCGGACAAGTAGCCATGACACGTGAATTAGGCTCGGCCGCGATTATTTTGCTATCGGCCGGAGTTCTGGCTTTCATGGGTAAATACTTTTTGGTTAACATCACCGAAATTTTTGAAAAAAGCATGAGTGGAGAATTTTTAAAACTGGCTAAAGAAGAGCACAGTGGTGAAATATTTTTTTATCTGGGTTACAAGTTAGTTATTTTACTCGGTCCTTTATTTTTTATCTCGGTGGCCGTTGGAGTCGCTTCACAAGTGATGCAAACCGGTTTTCTCCAAGTAGAAAATGCTCTTTCTCCTGATTTAAATAAGCTGAACCCCTTGAACGCTTTAGGTCGCATCTTTTCCATGAAGGGTTTAGCGGATCTATTCAAGTCATTATTAAAAATTTCAGTCATTTTCTTAGTGATGTATTTGCTATTAAAATCCCAAGTAAAACAAATTCCTTACTTATCAGGGTATTCAACGGCGCAGATTTTGTCCTATCTGGGTGGCGTTATCTTTAAATTACTATTAGGAACGGGTATGTTTATGCTCGTGCTTGCTTTAGTTGACTACTTCTTTCAGCGTTGGCAGTTGGAAAAAGAAATGATGATGTCGAAGCAAGAAATCAAAGAAGAGCATAAATCCCGCGAAGGGGATCCGCTGATCAAAGCTCGCGTACGTAAAATTCAGCGTGAAATCGCCAATCGTAAAATGTTGAGCGAAATTCCTAAGGCCAATGTAGTCATAACGAACCCGACGCACATTGCCTGCGTCCTCAAATATTCAGATAAATTACCAGCTCCGCAGTTGGTCGCTATGGGTGCCGATTTTATGGCGGAAAAAATCAAAGAGATCGCACGGCTTCATAATATTCCGGTGATCGAAAATAAGCCATTGGCTCGGACCATTTTTAAAACGATGAAAATTGGCCAGATCATTCCGCGCGAATTATTTACGGCCGTTGCGGAAGTTCTTTCTTACGTGATGCGATTAAATCGAAAAAAAGCAAAACGAAAACCGACTGCAGCACGTAACTCGAATAAAGATAAAGGATTATAGTCATGGAACAAATTTTTAGTTTTATTAAAAGATTTGATAAGATTACAAAAAATACAGATCTATTTATTGCTTTCAGTTTGCTCGCGATTTTAGCGGTGATGATCGTGCCACTGCCACCGATTCTGCTAGATTTAGCTTTGTCATTTTCCCTAGCTTTAAGCTTACTGATTTTGCTGACTTCCGTTTACATCAAGCGTGCGTTAGAATTCACATCGTTTCCGTCTTTGTTATTGATGACCACATTATTCCGTTTAGGTCTTAACGTTGCAACCACACGGTTAATTCTGACTCACGGACACGAAGGCCCGGCCGCCGCCGGTTCGGTGATTAATGCTTTCGGTAATTTCGTTGTCGGTAATAATTACGTTATCGGATTTATCATATTTTCTATTTTAGTAGTGATTAATTTTATCGTGATCACCAAGGGTTCTGGTCGCGTGGCCGAAGTCGCTGCTCGGTTTACATTAGATGCCATGCCGGGAAAGCAAATGTCGATCGATGCCGAACTGAATGCCGGCGTAATCAATGAAACCGAAGCACGTAAGCGACGTAAAGAAATTGAACAAGAAGCCGATTTTTACGGGGCCATGGATGGTGCCAGTAAATTTGTTCGCGGAGATGCGATTGCCGGAATTATCATTACCATCATCAATATTGTTGGTGGCTTACTGATCGGTGTACTTCAGAAAAACCTCGATTTAGCCACCGCTGCAAAATATTATACGATGCTAACCATCGGTGATGGATTACTGGCGCAAATTCCGGCTTTAATTATATCTACTGCTGCCGGTGCGATTGTGACTCGAAGCGGAAGCGGCGATGACATGGGTAAAGAAGTCACCAGTCAATTATTCTCGAACACCCGAGCTATCTACACTGCGGCTGGCGTGATGGCCTTTTTGGCTTTGATACCGGGATTACCGGCAGCTCCGTTTTTATTTATCGCACTGATTTTAGGAACTATTTCTTGGACCATTAATATGTATAAAAAAGAAAAAGAAGATGATATCCAGAAAAAAGCGGAGCTTGAAGCAGCCACGCCGAAGAAAGAAATTTTAGATTCTGTACAGGCCGTGGATATGCT
This sequence comes from Pseudobdellovibrionaceae bacterium, assembly GCA_014378775.1. Taxonomy (GTDB): domain Bacteria; phylum Bdellovibrionota; class Bdellovibrionia; order Bdellovibrionales; family Bdellovibrionaceae; genus Pseudobdellovibrio. The sequence goes on along the minus strand of JACMMZ010000050.1, from coordinate 6,343 downwards.
GGAACTGGAAGTCGGTTACGGTTTAATTAAAGTTGTCGATTCATCTAAATCGGGTGATTTATTAGAGCGTATTTCCTCTATCCGAAAACAATTTGCTTTTGATTTAGGAATATTAGTTCCCAGCGTTCACATCCGTGACAATTTATCCTTAGCCGCCGGCGAATATCGCTTTTTAATTAAAGGCAGTAAAGTTGGCGGAGGAGTTTTAAAGCCAGATATGCTGATGGCGATGGATCCAGGAAATGTTTCTGATCGTGTCGAAGGAATTGCTACAAAAGAGCCGGCGTTTGGTTTAGATGCCGTATGGATATCTAGAACTCAAAAGGATAAAGCGGAATTCTCAGGTTATACTGTTGTCGATTTACCGACCGTAATGGCCACTCATATTACTGAAATGATCCGTACTCATGCGCATGAGTTATTAGGTCGTCAAGAGGCCTCGCAATTAATTGAAAACTTTAAAAAGACTCATCCAAAAGTGGTTGAAGATCTTATTCCCGACAGCATGTCTCTCGGTGGAGTGGTGAAGGTAATGCAGAATTTACTTAAAGAGCAAGTTTCTATTAGGGATCTACTAACAATTTTTGAAACTTTAGCTGATGATTCTCCGAAAGTAAAAGATCTAGATGTCTTGACTGAAAATGTCAGAAAACAATTGTCGCGCACGATCACTGAAAAATATATGAATGACGACGGCGAGATCTCAGTCATGACTTTTGATTCAAGATTGGAAGAATTAATTTCGAGCTCGTTACTCCAAACCGAACAAGGTATTCAATTGGTCATGGATCCACAGTCGGCTTCAAAAATGATTACACACATTGCAAATAACATCGAGAAACATCCCGAAATCGCTGGACAGCCAATTTTATTAACCAGTCCGACTGTACGACGTCATATTTCAAAATTAGTCGCGAGATTTATCCCGCAATTGATCGTGTTATCACATAGTGAAGTCGCGCCGGAAGCGCGCGTTCAGTCGGTTGCTCAAGTGACTCTATAATTTTTAATAATATATTTTTGATTTAATTACGCAAAGCAGGAGTTACAATGAACGTGAAGAAATTTGAAGCCCGATCGATGAAAGAAGCCTTAGATATGGTGAAAACCCAGCTTGGGCCCGACGCTGTTATTATGTCGGCCAAAGAAATGACCAAAGGTTTCGGCGGAATTAAAAGCATCGAAATCACGGCGGCCTATTCAGAAAACATGCTCAAACAAAAAGAATTTGTAAAATCAAAAATGCCTGTAGCTACGCAGGAACAATTTAATCGAAGTTCAGCAAAAAGCCAAAAAGAAGTCATGAAAAAAGTCATGCATGATCAAATGATGAGAACTCAAAGAATGCAGGCCTCTGCTCCTGTTAATCCGGCGCCAAAACGAATGACTCAAGCATCGACCATGCCTTCATCAACTCAAATTAATTATTCTGGCGACATTGCACGTTCAAGTCGTCGTTACATCGATATTGATTCAGACGCGATTTCAGCGGCACCTTCCGCAGCTCCGGTGCGTTCACCTGTTTCGCCAGCCCCGGCTTCTGTTTTGACTGAACAAGCTAAAAATGCTTGGAATAATATGGACGTTAAGAATTTGAAAACCGAAATTGAACAATTAAAAGAAATGATTCTCGATTTTAAATCGATGCCTCAAAATTTTGCCCAGTCTCACCCTGGTGCGGAATTTGGAATTAATTACGCCATGTGCAGTTATTTCCAAAAATTAGTTGATCGTGGAATTTTACCAGAAGTAGCTTCGGACATCATCTTATCGGTGCAAGAAAATATCAGCCCGGCTGAAATGAAAAAAGCAAATCAGATTGAATCTTGGATGGCGCGATACATTTTAGAGACAACTTTAGTTCAGAGTAACGTAATAAAAAAATATCAACTTTTTATGGGTCCCTCGGCTTCAGGAAAATCTACTAGCATGATCAAATTAGCGTGCGATTTGGCTCATAAGCAAAATAAGCGGGTAGCCATCATATCAACTGACACCATTAAAATGGGCGCCGATGAACAAATGAAAGTTTATTCACAAATGCTCAATATTCCATTTGTATCGGTCAGATCTCCGGCGGATTGGCAAAAAGTTATGCCTTATCTTTCACATGTGGACCACGTGCTGGTTGATTTTGCCAGTCTTAATTTAAGAAGTAATGAAGAAATTAACTACGTCATGCAGATGTTACCTCCGACACCAGAGCAAATTCAAACTCATTTAGTTTTATCGACCAAATCAAAAGATCAAGACTCAATTGATATGGCCAATAAATACCGTGTTTTTAATTACGACGATATAATTTTTACGGCTTTAGATGAAGTGAATCAGTACGGAGTTATTTACAACACCGTTCGTAAAATTAATAAGCCCTTGTTCGGCTTTGGAATCGGTTCGAAAATTCCCGATGATTTCGAACGAGCCACTGTAGAACGCGTTTTAGATCTTATTTTAGAAATCACGAAAAAAACACCAGCATTGGAACAAACGCTATGAAATTAATCTCAGTTACTTCGGGTAAAGGCGGAGTGGGTAAAACCACCGTGACTTGCAATTTAGCCATGTCGTTGGCTGCGGCCGGGCACCGAGTTCTTATTTTTGATGGTGATATTGGAATGGCCAATGTGGATATTTTTTTTGGAGTCAGGGCCGAGCGAAATATTAAAAATTTGCTCGATGGTGAATCGATCCATAATTGCATCACAAAACTGGTTAAAAATATTGATCTACTTGCGGGTGGAAGTGGACTGCAAGAACTAATGACGATTTCAGCTTTTGAGCGGCGCGAAGTCGTTCAGCAAATTCAATCGATTCATTTGAATTATGATTTCGTGATTATAGATACGGCTCCTGGGCTGCATGACTACGTTCTACATTTAAACGCAGTAGCCGATCAATGTGTGTTGTTGATTACTCAAGATCCTTCAAGCTTTGCCGATGCTTACGCTCTGATTAAAACCTTAAATGCAAAATATAAAATGAAAGATTTTCAAGTTGTTTGCAACTTAGTCACTGAAGAAAATGGTGGAGCTTTATTTATTCGTTTTGCCGAAGTGGTCGAAAAGTTTTTAACGCTACGACTTTCTTATCTGGGAACTATTTCCGAAGACATCGTTTTACGTAAGGCTCAGCAGATGCAACGTCTCGTTATGAGACAAGGTGTGCACTCAGAGGCGCAAAAACAAATTCAGCAAATCAGTGTTAAACTTATTGATAGTTTTATCGTTCAGTCGCCAGCCCGACAAACTATAGGAACTACGGCCTTTGGTTCTGAAGAAAAATTGGGTCTAGGTGGGATATTTTTCCCGGCCTCTGGTCATGCTTAAGTCGACAAAAAAAGTTTGGACTTTTGTTTTCACCGGGAAATCGTTTAACATAAATATATCTATCTAAGGGGTAAATCTGATGTCGAAAAACTCTACTGCATTGAAAAAGTATAAAGATGAACCCAACAAGAAGAGCACGAAAGATCACATAAATCGTGATCAAAAAAATGAACTCATTCGTGAATACGCTCCGCTGATCAAATTTGTCGCGCAAAAAATTGCCGTCCGTTTACCTCCAAATATTGATATCGACGATCTTATATCGGCTGGATCTATTGGATTGATGGATGCCATTGATAAATGGGATCCGACTCGTGATAACAAATTTAAAACCTACGCTGAATTTCGTATTCGCGGAGCCATCCTCGATGAGCTTCGTGCGCAGGATTGGATTCCACGTTCGGTCCGTGATAAATCAAAAGCTTTAGAGCGCACGATCGTTGCTTTAGAAGTTGAAATGGGGAGAGCACCTACGGACGAAGAAATATCGGCTCGTTTGAATATGCCGATAGAAGAATTTCATGATCTGATTAATCAAGTTCGCCCCGTGAGTCTTCTTTCGATTGATGATCAGCCGACTTTTAGTGATTCAGATAAAAAATCCATAGCCAATCTGTTAGAAGGCGCAAAATCAAATAATCCATTTAATCAGCTCAACGTTAAAGTGGTGAAAGATGTCGTCGCACGAGCCATCGAAGAGCTTCCGGAGCGCCAACGTTTAGTTCTTTCGTTATATTATTTTGAAGATTTGAATCTAAAAGAAATCGGACAAGTTTTGCGCGTGACTGAATCACGTGTATCACAATTACATGCTCAAGCGGTTATCCGTTTGAAAGCCAAACTATCGATGGCCATTCAAGCCGGAGAGCTTGAAGCTATTTAATCTAAAATTTTAAATATTGGCTCATAAAACGCAGAAAGCAGATTTGAACTTACTCAAATCTGCTTTACGAGCTTTCGGCGACTCTTTTCACAAGGAGGTTCCGAATGCCGAATCAATTCTCATGGTACAGAATGTTTCGTCGTATTGGACTGGCAACTTTAGTAATTCTAAGAATAATTCTGTTATTTTTAGTAATTATTAAGCGTTTCCTAGACTTAAGTTAACTGAGTGCACTTTGATCGTTGTTTCTTTTAAGGACCGAAGAGGGGACTTTAAATCCTTTTGTCGAAAGCTCAAGGAACCGTATCGTAGTATTTGAGTAAGTTCACTTTTAAATTTTAAGTTCCGCTTTAATTTTATTAATCAGGCGGACTTCATTTTGGCGAACAGCTTCACGCGAAATTTTATACTTTTCGCCAATTTCTTGTAAGGTCAAAGGCTCATCATTTAAAATCCGCTCTTCTAAAATAATAAGTTCTTTTTCGCTTAAAGCGGGACGAATTTTTTCGATAGCTTTCTTTAATAATTCGATTTGTTCTTCTAAAGCTAATTTATCATCAAGGGCGAGTGATCCATCATCTTTACGAAGTAGTGATCCTAAAGAAACGCCGCTGTCTTCATCACCAATGGGTTTATCAATGCTAACATCGCGGCTTGAAATACGTTTCACCATTTCGGTGATTTCATCTTCAGGAATTCCCAGTTGATGAGATAACTCCAGAATGCGACCTGGAGAAGACATTTGCTCTAGTTCAGTTTTTTGTTTTTGAAGTTGATAGAAAAGTTTACGTTGATTAGCCGTCGTCCCGATTCGCACCATCGAAAACTGTCGCATTAAGAATTCCTGCATGTAACCGCGAATCCACCAAACGGCGTAAGTGATCAAACGATTTCCTTTGTAGGGATTAAATTCTTTCACGGCATGCATAAGGCCTACGTTACCTTCTTGAATAAGATCGATCATGCGGTTTGAAAATTTCGAATATTCAGCGGCCACTTTGACCACGAAACGCAAATTTGATTTCACTAAAAGTTCACCGGCGGCGGGATCTTTTGTGTCGTAAAATTTCTTAGCTATTTTTTGTTCATCTTCTTTGGATAGAACCGGGTATTTTCGTATTTCATTTAAATACATCGTTAAAAGATTTTTAGTTGTCGCTGGTAAATTAGAAGATGCAGCCGTTTTGATGAGTTCAACCGGAAGTAAAGCTGCGTCTTCAACTTCGGTGGACATATCGATAACTTCGTGATCATCGCTAACAATTTCAGCCACTACGGATTTCGCTTCGGGCTGAAGTTTTGTGATAACCTTTTTGGTCGATTTTTTAGAAGAAGAAACAGTTTTCTTTACCGTCATGGTTTAAGCTTTAAAAACTTTTCTAATGTTTTTCTCCACGATTTCCTGAATCTTTCCCTTAAAAAGGATCAAGGCGAACGGAATGTCGATTTGAACCTGGACGTTTGTTTTGTTTTTATCTTCCACGGCGGCGATCGTCGCGGTAAATTGGCTGCCTTTGATCAAACAGGTCTGCTTTTCCTCGTCAAAGGTACAGGCCACCTTGGGGTCGAACTTTTTAAAATCATTATCCGCGCTTAAAAAAGTTTTAATTTTTGTGTAAGCACTTTTGGTATCAACGGTGACCGGGAGTTCAAAATTTATTTTTGGCATAATTTGATTATATTGCCTTATCCCATAGAGGGTACGCAAGATCGTTTTTGACGGACTCGGCATGATATGAGAATGTAGATAAATGAAATTTGTAAAAGATCAAAAAAGAACGAATTATTGTGGTGAGTTAAGCAGTCAAAACGTCGGCCAGTCAGTCACAATCATGGGCTGGGTCGATTCAAGACGTGATCATGGCAACTTGGTCTTCATTGACTTACGAGATCGTGAAGGAATCGTTCAAGTTGTGCTTGACCCCAATAAAACTGATACCACCACCGCTAAAGATTTCCGCGGGGAATATGTGGTCGCCATTTACGGGGTGGTCAAAGCTCGTCCGGATGGAATGAAAAATGCCAAAATAAAAACCGGTGAAATCGAAGTGGAAGCGCTTCGCTGTGAAATTTTGAACACGGCACTGACGTTGCCGTTTCGTCCAGAAGATGACAACGTGAATGAAGTTTTACG
>JACMMZ010000001.1 GCA_014378775.1 Pseudobdellovibrionaceae bacterium | reverse complement strand
GAGCAACCGAAGGAAAATGTGGCGATAAGCAATGAAGCTAAGATCGTAGTCAAAATTAGGTTTCGGTTTTCATTTAATTTTTTAGTCATATTCATCCTCGGTTTAAGTCTTCTTACGGAACCTTTCGGACATAGGTCGAGTTAGCTTTAATGTAAAAATTTGTGAAAAAAAGATCGACAGAAATAATATAGAATTTCTCAAAGCAAAAAAAAGAGACCTTTCGGTCTCTCAAAAAATACTTTTTAGAAGTGCAGCTTGATTAGCCAATAAGCTTTAAAGCCAATTGATTATTCTGATTAGCCTGTGTCAAAACCGCAGCACCTGCCTGCAGTAAAACCTGACTCCGAGCCATATCCGCCGTTGAGGCTGCGATATCGGTATCACGAATTCGTGAGTTGGCCGCCATTAAGTTTTCTTCGGTCACGGCAAGGACATCGTAAGTCGAAGTCAAACGACTCTGAAGTGCTCCAATTTTTGCGCGCATTGTATTGACCGAAACTCCCGCAATATCGATCGCATCGATAGCTTGGCGAGAACTTTCTTTAGTTAGATGATTCACATCTGTTAAACCTAAAGCGTCAAGCGTGGCCACGTTAGCGCCGCTATCAAACGAGATCGAGTCGTTCTCCGTATTAAATAAACCGATTTGGAATTGAAAAGTTGGAGATGATCCGTCTAATAGTTTTGTCGTGTTCCACGATGTCGTTCGTGCTGTTCTTTCAATTTCATTTTTCAATTGCTGTACCTCTGTGTTAACGATAGATCGTTCATTGTCCGCAATCGTATCGGAAGCCCCTTGTATCGAAAGTTCGCGTAAGCGCATAAGCATATTCGAAATTTCCCCTAAGCTTCCCTCTGCTGTTTGAACCAAAGAAATACCATCATTTGCGTTTCGCTTAGCCTGACCTGCCGACCTGATTTGGGCTTTCATTGTTTCTGAAATAGCCAAACCTGCCGCATCGTCAGCTGATTTATTAATTCGATAACCACTTGCAAGCTGTTCTGAGGCTCGCGCCATTATTCGCTGCGAATTGCCTAAGTGCCGCTGTCCATTGATTGCCGGAATGTTCGTTGTAATACGTAATCCCATATGTAAACTCCATTTTCCAAATTTTTAAGTTATATATAATTTCATAAGTTTCCTCCGTGAGTGAGATCAATTGCATCCGAGCAGTGATCTATATTTAATGAGTCTTTTGTTTCTTCCGTAATGTTTTAATCGTCCTTAAAATTCTTCCTTGAGACCCTCCTTATTGAAGCATGAGTGGCATCTTGCAACTCTTGTGTTGAATATCTACAGACTAGATCGGATCTGACTGAAGTCTTCTTGACAGGACGAGAGCATAGTTTTTTGTGACGAAAAAAACATCGAGCGTAATCATCGCTATTAGTCGTGATTTATGAGTATGTAAGTCGAGAAAAGCGAGATGTAAGTCTGCTAAATAAAACTAAAAATATTTATTCGGAGTCAAAAAAAATGTAGATTTAAATTAATCTATTTCTAGAAGTCGACAAAAGGCTACGGTCCCAGACAGGAGGTAGGACTGGGTTTGAGCTTCTTTTCGGTGCTCAAAAGTATTATTACCTAAGGTACATTTTTGATGAATAAAAGAAAAATGAGAACAGTCCTCGCAGGAAATCGGGAATTTATATTTTAGAAAATCATGACCTGATATGTGTTCTTTTTTAATTGATCTTTTTAAACGTCGAGGAGTGCTCATAGAGTTGTTTTCTTTCCGTTATCTTGACAAGATAGAGTTATAGACCATATTCAAATCAGGCGGTATGAAATTATGAGTAAAGACATTCAAAAAATGACCAAAAAAAGCCAGGAAGCCATGCAGGCCGCGGCACGCTTAGCGGAAGCTACAAAAAATTCTGTGGTTGAACCCGAACACTTATTGATGGAGCTTGTCGAACAAGAAAATGGCCTGGTGCCAAGAATTCTTCAACTGGCTCAGCTCAACCATTCGCTGGTCATTGCTGAACTCAATTCAGCTATACAAGCTTTCCCTAAACTTTCTCAAAAACAAGAAAACACTTACGCCGGTTCTCGTTTACAAAAAATATTTCAGCTGTCTGAAGTCGAGGCGACCAAACAAAATGATGAATTTATTTCGACCGAACATTTTTTACTGGCGGCATTCACGGCACAGGACACGGCATTAAATAGGCTTTTTAAAAATATTGGATTAGATCGTGTTAAAGCTGAAGAGGCTTTGAAGAAAATCAAAGGGAATAATAAAGTGACAAGCGATGAACCTGAAAATCAGTATGAAGTTTTGAAAAAATATGCCAAGGATCTGACTTTTCTCGCGCAGGAAGGAAAACTTGATCCCGTGATCGGACGTGACGAAGAAATTCGCCGCGTGGTTCAGGTGTTGTCTCGTCGAACAAAAAATAATCCGGTTCTTATCGGTGAGCCTGGGGTCGGGAAAACTGCCATCGCGGAGGGGCTCGCCTTACGAATCATTCGAAACGACGTACCGGATAATATCATGGGAAAAAAATTAATGTCTTTAGACATGGGGGCCCTCATTGCCGGCGCGAAGTACCGCGGCGAATTCGAAGATCGACTCAAGGCCGTGATTAAGGAAGTTTCCGAAAGTAACGGAGAAATTATTTTATTCATTGATGAAATTCACACCTTGGTGGGAGCCGGTAAGGGCGAAGGCTCGATGGATGCAGGACAATTATTAAAGCCGGCCTTAGCCCGAGGCGAATTGCGCTGTGTCGGTGCCACGACGTTAGATGAATATCAAAAATACATTGAAAAAGATGCCGCATTAGAAAGACGTTTTCAAATTGTTCAAGTAGATGAACCATCGCAAGACGAAGCCATCACAATTTTACGAGGACTCAAAGAAAAATACGAAGTTCATCACGGCGTTCAAATCACCGATTCGGCCATTATAGCGGCGGTCAAATTATCTGATCGTTACATCACGAATCGGTTTCTTCCAGATAAAGCCATTGATTTGATGGATGAGGCCGCCAGTAAGTTAGGAATCGAAAATCGAAGTGTTCCGGAAGAAATTGACGAAATCGAACGTAAGACCATCAGTTATAAAATTGAACTCGAAGCCTTGAAAAAAGAAACCGAAGCAAAAAGTTTAGAGAGAAAAAAATTGATCATGACCGATTTGGAAATATTATCGGAAAAATCTCGCGAAATGCGTGAGAAGTGGAAATTGGAACGGTCAAAAATAGATGAAGTGAAACAACTTAAATCTGATATTGAACAAGTCAAAGTGGATATTTCAAAATCTGAACGAGAAGCTCTGTATGAAAAAGCGGCTCAGTTAAAATATGAAAAGCTTCCTAGTTTTGAAAAAAGACTCACCGATTTAGAGCGACAAATTAAATCAAATAAAAATGCAATTCTAAAAGAAAAAGTCACCGAAGAAGACATTGCCGATGTCGTTTCCCGTTGGACCCATATTCCTGTTTCCAAAATGTTAGAATCTGAGCTGCAAAAACTACTCAAGATGGAAGATGTCATGAAGGGTAAAGTTGTCGGTCAAGATAATGCCATTCAAATTATCGCCGACGCCGTTCGTAGATCCCGAGCCGAGATCAGTGACCCGAACCGGCCGATTGGATCGTTTATATTTGTTGGACCTACAGGCGTCGGGAAAACCGAAACAGTTAAGGCTCTGGCCGAATTTTTATTTGATGATGCGCAGGCCATTGTTCGATTAGATATGAGCGAATACATGGAAAAACATTCTGTCGCTCGACTCATCGGAGCGCCTCCAGGATATGTCGGTTTCGAAGAAGGGGGACAACTAACAGAGGCGATTCGACGAAAGCCTTACAGTGTAGTGTTGTTAGACGAAATTGAAAAGGCTCATCCCGATGTGTTCAATATTTTATTACAAGTTTTAGATGAAGGCCGCTTAACGGACAGTCAAGGCCGCGTCGTGAATTTTAAAAATACCATTATTGTGATGACCTCAAACTTAGGATCTGGTGTCGTGGAAACCGCAACTTCTTTGCAAGAGTCTCTTCGTCAGTTCTTCCGGCCTGAATTTTTGAATCGAATTGATGAAGTGATCGAATTTAAACACTTACAGAAAAACAATCTAGATCAAATCGTTCGAATTCAACTTAAAGATCTTGAAAAACGCCTGGAAAATAAAAATGTTCGCTTAAATTTCTCAGAGACGCTGATCCAGTGGTTGGCTGAAAAGGGCTATGATCCTGTTTACGGGGCGAGGCCTCTTAAACGATTGATACAAACGGCTATTTTGAACAAAGTGGCTAAGGATATTATTTCCGGAGTGATTAAGCCCGATTCAATTTGTGATTTAGACATTCAAAATAACGAACTTGTGATTATTGTAAAATAAATAGACCATTTTCCCTCAAATGTTTTTTGATCTATTCGAAAAATGTAAATGTTGTATTCACTTTGAAGTGAATCATAATTATTTTCAAAAACTCCTTTAGCCTGGGCCAAAGTATGCCGTAAATAAGACTAGGTCGACGTTGGTCGGTCTAACAAGGAGACTTATGAAAAAGTCAGTTTATATGAAAAGTTTTTCGATTGTCCTTTTAAGTGGCCTGGTGATGGCCAATAAAAAATGTGACAAAGCACCTGAAGCTCGACAATTAAAGAAAAACGTTAAGGTCATCGGGATGAGCGCTTCCAGCTTTTTAGATAACTCTGGTTTCAACTTTTCAGAAACGGCTCAAAGCCAACTTTCCGGAGTTTTTTTTGAATCCAATGAATTTTTTGAACGAAATACTTATCCTTCATATACTGATACGGAATCTTTTCCGGTGGTTAAAAATACCGGCTTCCAAAAAGTTGGCGTAGTAACGGAAGCAAACAACAAAGCTGCGGTTCAATTGAAAGCCTGGTTCCCGGAAATGAAATCAGAATCACGATCAGAAAAAATTCAACTTTCTCGTGAATCTAGCTGTATGATTTCGCGCCCCCAGCATTTGTTACTCGGTAAAATTAATGCCCTGGAAGCCTTTAGCGGTGGTAGTTTGCAGTTCGGTTTTAATTCAGCGGCAGTTCAATTACCGGTATCAGGTCAGTTCAAATTAGATAAAATGAGGATGGATCTTAGCATGCATGCTTTTGATCCTTGGACGCAAGAAAAAATGGGAAGCGTTAATTCCGAAGTTTTCAAAAGTGATTATAAAGTCGGTTTCGGAATAGACTTAGGATTGATTCATATTGGTCCCGAATTTTACCGTGTGACCGGAATGGCCGAAACAACTTTAAAAGGTTTGAAACAATTAGTCGGTGATATCTATAAAACACTTGCCGGTCTTCCACGACAAGAGTGGCAAACGCGCGTGCTGCTAAGTCGAGATAACTACGTCGTCATCGTAGGTGGCGCTGAATTAGGATTGAAAAAAGGCGATCGTTTAAAAATTGAAAATGAAGTTCATGATTGGATGGGAGAGCCTTGCGGAGAATCATCAACATTACTTGGATCGACCTCGGTAACATCGAAACCTTGGATCGTAGAAATTGAAGATGCAGGAAATCTCATGTCAAAAGCGAAAGTACTTAACATCGATGAAAATACGTCTATTGATGTGGGAGCTTTAGTACGGGTTGATCAATTAGTCGGCGAAGTTCCAGCGAAGAAAAAGAAGTAAACCTAGACCTACGTAAGTCGAGTTAGGTCTTACGTTTTGAAGCATTCACATTTATGATTTGGTGTGGAGGCTTTATGTCGAATAAGTTAAAATTAGTAACGATCGTATTAGTAGGTTTAGTGGGTTGCGTTTCAAAGTCACCGCAGCTCTCAGATAAGCGAATTATCGCCAGCACCGGAAAGCCTTTCGACGAAGCTAAATATAAGGCCATTTTAGAAGACATGCAAAATACTGAAAATGAGACTTTGAATAATTATGATGAATCCGAAGAAAGCCAAATCGAAAGAGACGAAGTAGAACAAGATAAAGAAAAAGATATTCAATATGATGTAGCTCCTGCGGACGAACCAGTTTACACGCTGACGGAAGAAGAAAGTTTTATCAAAAATATCGGAGCTGAGTCATCAATTCCCGAACTTCTGGCTGCCGCAAAAAAAACAATCGCCAACACCGGGACTTGGGGCTTCCAATTTGTTTACATTGATAAAGATGGAAATCAGAAAATTTTATCACAGTACAATCCGCACAGCGTATTAAAACCAGCTTCTACCCAAAAACTTTTTACCGGTTATTTATTTTTCGCGAGTAATACTTTCACTAAAAGTTATTCTAAAAATCATTTAGCAGCGATGCTTCATGTCAGTCAGAATGAAATGGCAGATTCCGCATTAAAACGAGTGGCTTCACAAAAAGGATATGAGAGTAATCAAATTCAAAACGGCTTATCCATTTTAAAATCAAACTATGCGGGACTTTCTGACTCCAACCGCTATTCACCTATTGATGGAAGTGGCTTATCGTACCTAAACAAAGTCACACCTGATCTTGAAACGAGTCTGCTGACGCGCATTTATCGTGGTGGTCGGTACGCAGAGTTTAAAAAAATGTTAGCCCATCCAGGTGAATCGAACTGCAGCTACAATCCGAGAGGTGCCAAGATAAGTCGAACGAAACGATTTCAATGGCCGGACCAATTAGGAACTAAACATCCTTTCCACAGCACAGTCGGAAGCCGCTTGATGTTTTTATCCGGCCGGCTCCACGCTAAGACCGGTACTCTAAAAAGAACAAAAGCCTTAGCCGGTTTTGTCGATGTTAAAGGTGGGGGCGTAATTGTATTTTCAGTCATCGGTGATTATCTTAAAGTCGGAACGCCAACCGCTTTTGCCAAGATCAATTCAGTTGTGGCTGGTCATGCTAAATACATAGATTCTTATTTAAAATAAAGGTCGATGAAAATTGGCCTTTGTCGTCTCAATGTAAAACAAATGGACAGTTCCAAGTCTTCATCCAGTTTATAATTACTTTTAGCAGGGAATGGTTCTCGCAGTTCTTAGATCGAAGCCGAGTTTGAATAATGGGAAATATATCCCTCAAGCTCTGGATGATCTGGAGAGCCCCCGTGAAAAACACCATTTTAAAGTTTTTAGTAATTTGTCTGATGACCCAATCTTACGGCGCAAACTCTTTTGCTCAGGATTATGCGGGTCCACTCGATTTAGATAAGTTACAAACCATGGTCGATTCCGGTCAGTTATCCGATGATCAGTACAACAATTACGTCGACTTGATCGAATCCGGCGGAGAAACGGCTCTGATGCAGCCATCAACTGAGCGCGTATTTGAAAATGATATTGATGCAGCTCTTGCGGCCGATGAGGGGATCAAAGATATTGGCGCCGCCACAAATATTGATGAATTACAAAAATTTTCGGATAAACAAGTCGTCGGCTATGGTGACTGGGGTTTCCAATTTATTTACATCAGCAAAGTTGATGGATCTCGTAAAGTTTTATCATCAAGAAACGCCAACAATCCTGTAAGACCGGCTTCGACCATGAAATTATTTACTACTAATCTGGCTTATGATTTGGGGACTTATACTAACGTTAGTAATTTATCGACTTTACTTCAGCACAGTCGTAACGGTATGGCCGATCAAGCTTTGAAATCGACCACGACGGCATTGCAATTCAAAAATTTCCCAATACCTTCTGATAGTTATTTAAAATCACCAAGCTTGTTAGGCTACAAGATGTACGACTCGACTGAAGGTAAAAGCCAAATCATCGATGCGACTATTCTGAAAGGATGCGCAATTATGAAAGAGGCTTACAAAAATTTAGAAGACAGCTCTAAGTTTCATCCGGTCAATGGAAGCGGTATGCAAGCCACGGAAAAAGACAGCGTTCTTCAAGAAAATAAAGTCACGCCTCGTTTAGAAACAGCATTGTTGGAAAGAATTTTATCGAATAAGAAAAAATATGACACATACAAAACTTTTTTGCCGACTCCGGGCGGTGTTGGAACTTTGAGCGTGCGTTTTAAATCCGGACGAAAATTAGCAAAAATTTATGCGAAAACGGGGACTTTAGGAAATACGAAAGCTTTAGCGGGATTTGCGGAAACAGACCGCGGAACTATCGTGTTCTCCGTTATCGGTGACCGTCTAAAAGGAATGGGCGTCGAGGCAGCGATGAAGGGACCTATTGAAAACCTCGTTTTCGCTCACATTCAATACATCAAGACTCAAGAGGCAAAAGCGTCGGCTAAAAACTGATTTTTTAGTACTTCTTTTGGATAACGTGTGCTACTTCAAACACATGTTTTCTGGAATTATCGAATCCCAATCTCAAATTCAAAGAAGCCAAGTGGATGATCATGCGAATAGTAAAACTATTCGCATTTTTGTTACGAAGCCTTCGTCTTATAACGATCTTAAAATTGGGGATAGCATTTGCACCAACGGGGTGTGCCTCACGGTTGAAGCTTTCACCGCAGACGAAATTCAATTTTGTTTGGGGGCCGAAACTTTAGCTGTATTAGGTGAAAGTTTTTCGCAGTGGCAAAGCCATGGATTAAACCTCGAGCGCTCTCTCAAATTAGGCGACCGCGTTCATGGTCACTTGGTGACTGGTCACGTTGATGGTGTGGGAAAAATTGTTAAAACTTACGAAGACGGTGGCAGTTGGCAAATCGTCATCCAAGTTCCTCAAGATATTAAAAAATTTTTTTGGAAAAAAGGTTCGATCTGTTTACAGGGTGTCAGCTTGACAGTGAATGATGTGCAAGATGATCTCATTTCAGTTTGCCTGATTCCCGAAACTATGACGGTCACAAATCTGATCAAAATTCCGGTGGGATCAATGATCAATATTGAATCGGATTATTTAGCCAAAGCTTATTTTCAATTCCAGGTCCAATCATGACAGAATTTTTTTCGACCAAAGAAATTTTAAAAGATTTTGCGCAAGGAAAATTTGTCATTTTGGTCGACGACGAAGACCGCGAAAATGAAGGCGATCTGATTATCGCCGCTGAATTTGCTCAG
>JACMMZ010000049.1 GCA_014378775.1 Pseudobdellovibrionaceae bacterium | reverse complement strand
CAGCCAGAAGCTTTTCTAGATTCTTTGAAAGACTGGTCATTAAAATTAATGGATCTCAAATTACAACACCATCAATCCTTTGCGCTGAAACAACAGATAGAAAAGTGTCCAGAAGTTATGCTGGCTAAACCTAACGGGGCATTAGGAGCCGATACACTAACTGTATTTTATAAGCCCGAGCATAAAAATCAAGTTCGTAATTATTTCAAAGATAATCAAGTCAAGCAGGTTACGGGCTTAGAAAATTTAGCCAAAGGGGCTCATTATGTGGATTGAAGCTTCCGCTCCCTCGAATATTGCGCTGATTAAGTATATGGGAAAAACTGATGCCGCTTCAAATCGTCCCACTAATGTTTCTATTTCCTACACTTTAGATGAATTGAAAACCTTTGTGCGTTTACAAAAATCGCAATCGTTAACCGAAGACACTTGGGCTCCTTTGGTGCGAACGGACTTGATGCCCATTGAATTAACCGAAAAGAGTCGCCAGAAATTTATTCAGTTTTTTCACGTTTTAAAAAAAGAATTTAGGTTAAAAGATTTTTATCAAATTGAATCAGCCAATAATTTCCCGTCAGATTGTGGTTTGGCCAGTTCAGCTAGTAGTTTTGCCGCCTTAACAAAATGTGCCCATGAAGTTTACCTCAACCAAAGCCACGGCTCAGCCATGAAAGTGCATCCCTACACCGCAAAAGAACTTTCAAAATTTTCGCAAAAAGGGTCGGGCTCTTCGTGTCGTTCGTTTTTTTCTCCGTGGGGTTTGTGGCATGAAAACGGTGCCGAAGAGATTAAATTGAACATTTCGGATTTAAAACACATGGTGATTTTGTGTGATGAATCCGTTAAAACTGTTTCTTCAAGTGCTGCTCATCAAAAAGTTTTAACGTCGGATTTATTTAAAGGTCGTCCGGAACGAGCTAATCTTCGCTTTCAGGAACTGGTTAATCATATGCGAAAAACGGATGCCACCGATCATGCGAATTGGAAAAATATCTTTCATATTTGCTGGAATGAAT
Source organism: Pseudobdellovibrionaceae bacterium (assembly GCA_014378775.1). Classification (GTDB taxonomy): domain Bacteria; phylum Bdellovibrionota; class Bdellovibrionia; order Bdellovibrionales; family Bdellovibrionaceae; genus Pseudobdellovibrio. Next base: position 8,602 of record JACMMZ010000049.1, on the reverse strand, counting down.
TCTGGGATATGCATACTTTGTTCCACACATCAAAGCCTCCGTTTATGTACATGAACGGTCCTTCGCAAAAAGCCTTAGCCGACATTTTAAATTTTTGGGAAAAAGCGGCCGATGGTCCGATCGTGACCATGGATGCGGGAAGCAATATTCATCTTCTTTTCAGAGGTTCCGATCAATCCGACTTATTAGAAGAATACCATAAATATTTTATCAACGATTTTAATCTCTGGGTCAAAAATGGTTATCAGAAACGAGCCTAATTTAAATCAACTTACTTTTGAATACAAAGTTCCCGGCAAATGGATTTTGGCCGGCGAGCATGCCGTCATCCGGGGAAGTGAAGCTTTGGTGTTTCCGCTAATCTCTAAGTATTTACAGTTTCGCTATTACTCATCGGATCAGGAATTTACTTTGTCTATTGGTGGACTTTACAAAAATGATCTTGAATTATTTATTTGGTCAGTGATTGAAAAGTATTTGAATGAATTAGACATGAAGCGGGATCAACTCAAGGGTCATTTAGATATCCAGTCTGAAATCAAATTTGGCGCGGGCATGGGGGCTTCGGCTACTTTGGCCGTAGGACTCTCAGTTTTCTTCAGTCGTTTAGGCTTTCTCAATTCGGATCTATTTGAATTTTCAAAACGAATTGAAGACTTATTTCACGGTGAAAGTAGCGGCGTGGATGTGGCGGTGGCCTTAAACGGCCAACCACTTATTTTTAAGCGGGGACAGATTAACCAGCTCTTAACCAATTATAAACTTCCGAAATTATGCATTTCATATTCGGGAATTCGAGGCGTCACCAAAGACTGCGTTATGAAAGTAAAAGAACTCTTGCTTGAGGATCCCATAAAGTTTCAGGTGGTGGATCAACGCATGATGCACGCGGTAGAGCTTATGAAAAAATTAATCACAACTAAAGCGAGTTCAGATCAGGAATGGCGTGAAGCTTTAAACATGGCTCAGTCTTGTTTTTTAGAGTGGGAATTGGTTCCCGACGAAGCTCAGAAGCATATCGATCGATTGTTAGCCGCGGGAGCGCTAGGCTGTAAGATGACCGGTTCTGGCGGCGGCGGTTATATTTTAAGTCTGTGGCCAGAACATTTTAATTTAGACGAGCTGTATAAAGGTCTTCGAAGTCAACTGACCCAAGTTGACGGATTGTGATTAAATTAGCATGAAAAAATTAGTTATTATTCCAACTTATAACGAAATAGAAAATGTGAAAGTTCTCATTCCCGAGCTCATGAAATTAAGTTCTCAGTTTGACGTTTTGTTTGTGGATGATTCATCTCCTGATGGTACGGGTCATTACATTCTAGAGATTGCAAAAAGTAATCCGCGCATTAATTTGTTATCGCGAGCAAAAAAACAAGGTTTAGGTAAAGCCTACATTGCTGGATTTAATTGGGGCCTAAGTAAAAACTACGACACCTTAACTGAAATGGACGCCGATTTTTCCCATCGTCCGGTGGATTTAGATGCCATTTTACATATTATTGATCAGCATGATGTTGTGGTCGGATCTAGATATGTTCCTGGCGGGCAAACGGTGAATTGGGGAATTATTCGTAAATTAATCTCGCGAGGTGGAAGCCTTTATTCAAAGTTGATTCTCGGCTTTCCGACCAGCGATTGGACCGGTGGTTTTAATACTTGGAAAATTCAAGTGCTCAAAGACATCGATTTATCGACCATTCAATCCAATGGTTACAGTTTTCAAATTGAACTTAAGTATAAGGCTCAGAAAAAAGGATACAAGATCTACGAGTATCCGATCGTTTTTGAAGATCGCCGGGTCGGGCAAAGTAAAATGTCGCTAAAAATTGTTCTTGAAGCCTTTTACAAAGTTTGGATGATTCGCTAGTGCTATCGTTCAAAAAACTTATTCAAAGCTTTGCTTTCGCTTACCAAGGGCTTAAAATATCATTTTGTGAAGAGCAGAACTTAAGGATTGAAATATTTTTCGGGATCATTTCGATCGGCATGGGATTCTATTTTCACCTTTCGCGATTTGAATGGATGATTTTAGTTGTAACCATTGCTTTGGTGATCGGCGCGGAAATTTTTAATACGGCATTGGAAAGCATTGTCGATTTAGCTTCGCCAGGAATAAATCCTTTGGCTCAAAAAGCGAAAGATGCCGCCGCTGCCGCCGTTTTAATATTTTCTTTTATGGCCGTCATTATAGGTCTTATTCTGTTCGGGCCTCGATTATTAGGTTACAATCTTTTTTAAAATTTGGATAAAGGTGGATTTGGCCGCCGAATAGGGTGGGTACACCAAATCCAGTGATGAATTCGGAAGATTTTTTTCTAAGATGGCGCGCTGATGACTAAGCTCTAAAAAACCAAAATAGCCGTGGTACCGGCCTTGTCCGCTGGCTCCAATTCCCCCAAAAGGTAAATTGTGATTAGCTAAATGTACGATCAGGGTGTTGATACCTACGCCGCCTGAAGGAAATCGGTTCAAGATGGTCTCGATAAAGTTTTTATCTTCGGAGAAAATATATAAGGCTAAAGGATTTGGGCTGACGTTATAAATTTTTTCAATATCTTGCAAGGTCTCGTAAGAATACATCAAAGCAATTGGGCCAAAAATTTCTTCAGTTTTTAATTTATCCGACGCGTTTTCGGCCTCGACCAGACAAGTGTGTACCCGAGATAAGTCGACGCTGGCCATTTTTTCAAGCCGATCGGTGTGATGTTGATTAATAATTGCGGCGGGGTTTTCATCTTTAAAAGAATCTGAGTATTTTTGATATTCAGTTATGAATTGCTCTTTAATGGATTGGTGAATGATCAAAATATCGGGCGCGACGCAGGCCTGACCACGGTTGGTGAATTTCCCCCAAAATATTTTTTTGACCGCTTCTTTCACGTTCACCGTTTGGTCAATAATGACCGGAGATTTTCCGCCTAATTCTAAAGTGTAGGGAATTAATCTTTCAGCGCAGGCTTTGGCAATAATTCGTCCGACTGGTGTCGATCCGGTAAAGAAAACGTGATCCACCGGATAATTTAAAAGTTCAGTCGTCTTTTCTTTTTCACCAATTTCCAATATAACTTCATTTTCACTAAAACAGTCCTGGCACATTTTTTTCATGAGTTCCGAAGTTTGTGGGGTCAGTTCGCTGGGTTTAATGATCACGGTGTTTCCGGCACCCAGGGCTGCGATCAAAGGCATAACGGTCAGCTGAAACGGGTAATTCCAAGGGGATATGATCAGCACCACACCTTTATTATCATAGCGGATACGACTGATGTGCCCGGCAAGACCTATAGGGGTAGAAACTTTTCTTTCTTTCATCCACCGGGGAAGTTTTTGAATAAAGTATTTTAATTCGGATTGGACCAGCAAAATTTCGGTCACTTGAGTTTCAAAGCGGGGCTTTTTAAAATCTTGTAAAAGTGCATCTTCTATTTGTGTTTCGTTATCTTTGATCCATTTTTGAAGCTTGACCAAGCGTTCAATCCGCACCGAAGTAGGCTCCGCGCGATTAGATAAAGCTTTTTCTTTTAAGGCGTTAAATGTTTTTAAAGTCATAAAGTTTTTCATCCAAAAGGTGACGAGGTTTTACGTTCATCAACGAATTAATAAAGCTTCCGCCCAGGCCCGGAATATCTTTTTCGAGATCGGTAATTAATTTTTTCATTTTTTTGCGTTTGAGACCCTCTTGGGATCCGCATAAGTTGCAAGGAATAATCGGAAAATTCCATACCCCAGATAATTCAATTAGATCTTTTTCAGCCACGTAACACAAGGGTCTGATCACCGTGTTTCGATCATCGTCTGATTTTAATTTCGCCGGCATGGTTGAAAGTTGTCCGGTGTAAAACATATTTAACAAAGTGGTTTCGATCAAATCATCGCGGTGATGTCCTAAAGCCATTTTTGTAAACGAGTGATCGACCGCATAATCATATAAAATCGCGCGGCGAAGTTTTGAACAAAGACTACAGTATACCCCAGAAGTTACCTTTTCTTTCACAATCGAATAAGTGTCGCGCTCTACGGTGGCGAAGGGAATATTTTCTGATTCCAACCAAGTAGCGAAAGCTTTTTGATCAAAGCCCGGTTGTTTTTGATCCAACAAGACCGCTTGAAAAGTGAAATCAATTTCGGCTCGTTTACGGATTTCATCCAGCAAAATAGCTAAGATGGAAGAATCTTTGCCTCCGGAAACGCAAATCATCAGTTTATCGTTGTTGGCTAGCATGTTAAAATCCACCAATGCGGTGGTGATTTGTTTTCGAATTTTGACCGCTAATGGATGTTTTCGATCGACCACATTCATGATAACGATCCTTCGTATCTAACAATTTGATGAGCCAATTCAAATCCATTGGCTTTTAATGCTGTTGATACCCGCTCAAAAACTTTTCCCCCAATAACAAATTGCTTTCCAAAATCATCAATGAAGTAAAGGGCTTTTACGGCGACCCAACTCTCGTTAATATCTTGGATGTAGGCTAGGGGGCCTGGAATTCCGCGTACATCCGAGATTTGCGAAATGGCGGTTTCAATCACATCTTTAGCTTTAATAAAATCAGCATCGAAATTAAGCCGAAACACATGGGCCCGAATAATCGGTCCTTTTTCTAAAGAAAAATTAGAAACCTGACAAGACGATACTAATTTATTCGGTAACGTAATCAGTTCATCCGTTAAGCCGATTAAAACGGTAGATCTCCAGGAAAGCTCCTGAACTTTCCCGGTGATTTTAATCGCACCGTTTTGAACTTCGATCCAATCGTCGATTTCAAAAGTTTTATCCACCTGCAAAGAAATTCCGGCAAAAAGGTTCCCTAAAGTATCTTGCAGCGCCAAACCCAAAACAATGGAAAAAGCGGCGGATGTGGCCAAAATTGGTGTGAGGTCAATTCCGAATAACTTAGACAGGGACCAAAATACAAGCACAGCTGATAGTAAAAGCGAGAATATATTTACGAGCAATGAAGGAACTCCGGCGCGCATAGAACCTAAGAATAAATACTGCAGAACAAATAATCTTAGATTTCTGACAAAAACATAAGCTCCCGAAAAAAAAGTCAACGAAGCTAAATAGGGGGTGGCTTTTTTAAGAAGAAGAGATTCTCCGGAATAGGTTGAGGCCAAAGTGTAAAGCGCAAATAAAATGCTCAAGACACAAATTTGACGAATCAGATTTTTAAAATGATTTTTTAAACTATTGTGGCGCTCGACCGATACATTTTGCAGAAAAAATTTATAAAATAAATAACTCAAAAAATAAAAAATCAGGATCAGAACGTACAGTTCAAAATCCAGCAAATTATAGAGAGACTGGGGAAAAACAGGGTTGATGTTCACTCTAAACTCCTTGTAGGGGTAAAAAATCCGGTTTTAAGCTAAAACCTAACATAAAACGAGCCCTAGAGCTAGACCTTAGACTTGATGTCATTTAACAAATCAGATTTTTCAGACTATAATTAGGATTGCAACACGAAGGAGTTTCATCATGACGGATCATGCGGTGACAGGGTCAGGCCTCAAACGGCCTGTAGGTATTTACATATTAGCCGTGCTATTTATCATCGCCCCGATCGGAAATATCCTGATCAGCTTTGCCGGCGCAGGAATTTCAAACTGGTACGAACCTAGTATCTTCACAGCTTTTGTGCAATCGATACCGGGATTTGAATGGACGTGGTTAGGTTTACTTTTCTTGACCGGTGTTCTGCTTTTTAGACCTCACAAATTATCCTGGTCCTTTGCCATTGTAACTTTAGTGCTCATTTTGTGTTTAAACATCTTTCGGATGTATTGGGCTGGAGATAATTCGATTTCGCCCCAGTATCTGAAAGTGTTTTCTATTATCGCTTTATTTTGTACTTTGGGCGTTCTTATTATTGCCTTTTACTTTCGATTTCCTTATTTGGATCGTCGCGCTAATTGGATCAAAAATACCGAGCGGTTTGACCTGGCTACCGAAATTAAATTTGATAATACGGTTTCAAGAACGGAATCCGTGTCCGTAACAGGATGTAAAATAATGACCGCGACCAGATCTGGCCTTAAAGCGGGGGATCCGGTTGAAGCTCACTTTCCCGAGATTTACACCAAAGCCGTTAGATGTGTGGTGATTGAAAATAAAGAGAGTTCGCTTCGGTTAGAGTTTATTCCGAACCAAGAAGAATTTTTAGTTAAACTTAAGTCGTGGATTAAAACGAAGACGGGTGCTTAGCCTGTCCCAAAACGAGACGTAACATAATGACTAAAGTTTTTATTATGAGACGCCGATGTGTACTAGGATGATATACTTTTTAATGAATGGAGTCAGAATGAAACAAAATAATATGCTCAAGCAAGGTCTACTAAAAGTTTGTGCGTGGACGTTAGTGCACACATCTTGGATCACGATGACGCTGTCGCCGGTCGCTTTAGGAAAGCAAGCCGAAAAAAATTCCGTCGACTATTATAAACAACAAGTTCGCGAAATGGGCTTGGATAAAAAAATGACGGCCACTGAGTTCTGGAACAAAGTCAAAAACGACTTACCAGGCTACGCTTACTTCGAAATCGAAAAGGCCGTTCAACAAAACCCCAATGCCCTCATGCCGAAATTTGAAGTCTCGTCTTCAAAAACCAGCGATGGACAAGTCATTCCAGTTATCACATTTAATGATAACGGGAAAATCAGCACCATTCAGTTGTATGGGGACAAAGATAAGTTCATGAAATACAACAATGTTGTTGTTTCGGAATCAGAGGCTACTCAGCCTTCAGTTCTATTCCAAAAGTTGATTGATAACGATTCAAAATTGAATAAGCAGTATCAAGACGGACTGAGCAAGCAAAAAAAGGTCAGTTCATCAAACGCCTTTTTCTCGAACATGAACAGTGCCATGTGGCAGAAAATGTCGATGGAGCAGCGTGTGACCTACTTCATTCAAATGCGGATGATGTATTTAGATGCGAAGAAAGTCATTGAGCTTAGCGGTGGAAAAAAGACTGCGTCTTTTAATCAACTTGAAATGATTTATAAAACCATTTTCCAAGATGCTGAGGCTCAAACGTCAAAAGATAAAATTAAATTAGGTTCAAGCTCGAATAAACAAATGGTGACGTCACTTGACGGTAAAAAAAGAATTAGTATTCCCTATGATGCCCAGTCATGTATCGTAGCCGGTTACGTTGGAAAATATGTTTCGATGATAGATAATAGCAACGGACAAAAGCGTCCCGGTTGTTCGGTCGAAGTAGCGACGGCAAATTATGCTAACAAGTCTGGTTTGGAATTCGTGGCGGATGCAAATCGACAATGTATAAGTTCTGCCGGTGCTTCGGGAATTGCCTGTAATCCGATTATTTACGGCTATCCGAACGGTTCTCCAGTTTGTGTAAATAAAAATGCGCAGGATTTTCAAATTGCCACTCATTGGGATGGACCTTGTGATAAAGCTAGTCGATTAACTTATTCAAAAGATGTGGTTGATACTCAAGGTAAAGACTATTCAAAAATTGTTCCGCCATCTGCTCAGTTAGAAGCAATTAAGGCCGATCAGGCCAAGCAGAACTTCGCTTTAACGAAAGCATTTATCGAAGGCATGCTTACAAAAAAAGACGCATCACTTCTAGCTTTATTCAAAGATGGAAAATGGTCACAATCATTAGAAAATGAAATTAAGAAAATGGGTTTGCAATTTGATACTGAAATCAATGAAGCAATCCAAATTTGTGAAAAAGATATCACGGCAAAGCACGAAAAAAATCAAAAAGGTGCTTGCGATCAGTTACACCGACGTAAATTGTTCGTAGAAGAAGTTATTAGCCAATTGAAAAAAGACCAGCCCGTGATTGCCGGAAAGTGCGAAGATATTCCTGGAGCAACACCTTCCGTAAATGCTGGGAATTGTATGTGTAAAGATCCGTCGGGAAAAGAATCAGAATTTCCTGTGAGTACCGGCAAATTACCTGCTAATTGTTCAGTTGTTGTTGCACCAAATCCTTCCGTTGATCCAGTAGCTCAGTGTGATCAGTATCCACCTTTAAAAGTTGGCTCACAGCTCAACTCGGATTGTACTTGCACCAATAAAGAAGGCGCGAACGGAAATATTCCGAAGGAAGATCAACCTAATATCTTTAGAAAATTATTTAATACGAAAGCTAACAAACAATTTAAAAAGCCAGCTTCCGAAGATGGAACGCGGGTTTCTAATAAATCCAATAACAATGATCAACAGCGCGAATACAGCTGTAAATTTGGTCCAAACTGGTGGGTGATTGGTGGCGGTGCTCTAGCTATTGGTGGAATTGTAGCGCTGTTACTCAAGAAAAAGAAAACGAATACGATTGTAAAAACGAATACGGTGACGGAGATTAAAACTGTCACCGAAACAATCGATAACACTGTGAAGTGTGAAGCGCCTAAATATCCAAAAGCATACGATGTTCAGGGCGCGAATCCGCCTTCAGGCATTAGTTATGTTTGTACGTGCCCGCCTTGTGGTAAATACTACTTACAAAATGGAACTTCAGTGGAAATTACACCTAATCCGTTAACTTGCGCTTGTGAGCCTCCACCATCAGAAGGTGGCGGCGGTGAAAATCCAAACGGCGGTGGCGGTAGCGGCGGCGT
>JACMMZ010000048.1 GCA_014378775.1 Pseudobdellovibrionaceae bacterium | reverse complement strand
TTTTCAAATTTTTCACTTGATGCAGTATCGGGAATCACCGTGCACGAACCGGTTTTTTTATAATCAACTTGATCCGGCTGATCTTGAATAATTTCGGTTAAAAGTAGTTGGTGATTGGATTCTGAAAACTGCCAGATTTCCTGAGCTTTCTTTTGGCCGAACTTTTGATCGAGTTTATGAAAATGCAGGGCCGAGCCGCAGGTCACAAAGCCGGCGTTTCGTCCGGAGGCGCCGAACCCTAAAGTATCTTTATCAATGACGGCGATTTTCGCGTTTGGCCATTTTTTTTCTAACCAGTAAGCGGTCGAGAGCCCTGCTATGCCGGCACCTATGATTATATAATCATAAGTTTTTTTCAGAATTTTTTTCGAGCTTTGTGAATCATCTAACCAGTAAGAAATTGACACTTTCAAACCCCTTATTATTAAAGCTTAAGATACATTTCCACCGCGGTACACCGACACGGTTTTCCGTCGCGCGTGCATACATAGTCCACATTCACCCAATAAAGTGGGTGCTCAATAATGGTTTCAAATCCCACTTTTTCTAAATAACGGACCGATGAATTATGCGGAGATTCTTTCCAACTGTGAGTTGCAATCCCCTTCACTTTATTTTTTTTGAACTGATCAATCGACATCTGCGAAAGTTTCGGGCCCCACCCTTTTGCTTGGACATCGCTTGAGAGAAACAGGCTTTGGAAATAAGCGGTTTCATTTTTTTTAAAGGGCCATAAATCTTCTCGTTGGGCGCTACCTTTTCCGTGAATCCAATTACCCGGGGGATAAGCCAAACGAAGACCTTTAACTTGATCGGAGTCTTCATCAATGAGGAGAAAAGAAGAGATTTCTCCGTCTTTATTCACGGATTTTTTTTGATTCTCGATCAATTCTATTTCGGTGTAATATCCAACCCCAATTTCTTGGTCGGCAAAGTGCCTTACGCGCGAAATATCTTCTGGAAGAAAAGGCTGGATTTTCATAGACTATGAATACCTGAAGTTAAAATTTATCTCAACGGATTTCTAGACCTAGATCGGGCCTTCCATGGCTGCATTTTTTCACTGAAAATGCCGATACAGGAGATATGAAAAACATCGAGATTAGCCAGCTGACGGAGATCACCGAATTAAGAGATTATTATCATTCCGTTGAGCTTTCAGAAACCTCGCAGGCCGTTCAGGCTTTAAAAAAGATGGCAACCGTCGATGCTACTCGTGAATTGACGCAGCTCTATGTAGATTGTTTGTGGCGCAAAATTAAAATCGAAATTATTTTAGCTTTAGGGTCACATGGCAATCAGCGCAGTCTGGAATTTTTATTTGATCTTGCACAATCGGATAATGATTTATCTTTGTCGCATGTCGCAATTGAAGCCCTCGGTCAAACGCAGCACATCTTGGCCGCGCGCTTTTTAGAAAATCTTTATCAAAACGGGCACAAGACAAAAAAGACAGCCATCGTTCTGGCCTTGGTCAAATTCGCCAACACGGCCTGCCTGGAATTATTCTTAAGTGATTTAAAAAAATCGCTTGAGGCTAAAGATTTCACGCTGGCTAAAAATTTAATTTATGCCTTAGGCGAATTGCGGTCCGCCTCAGCTTTGGATATTTTGAAAACTATTGTTGGCGGGGCCTACCCTAAAGATATTCAGCTGAGTGCTGTCAGCAGCTTGGGTAAAATCAGCCGTCAACCGGCTGATTTGTCACGTCATCAAGATCAATTTAAAAATGATGCATTCGAATATCAAATTCTTCAACAAGCCCAAAACCAAATCGTATTTCGTTCAGACTGGAAACTCGAAGACTATTTGAATAAACTTTTTCAAGGGATTCAGCCTCACCGTAATCTTCCTTTAGAACTTAATTCTTTTTCACCGGATGACGTTGTGGCTGGATTGGAAATGTTTTTTGAGTCAAAAAACGAAAAAAAAATTGCTGATGCCTTAAGTTTTTTGAATTTTAAAGAAACTATTTCTTGGTATTCCTTGCTGTTTAAGAAGATGAATACGGAAAATGCCGCATTGATATCGGAAAGTTTGGCTGCGCACTTTTCCGAAGACTGTAAAGTCATTATTGATCAATTGGCACTAGTAGAAAGAGATTTAGCTCACTCAGCTGCAGTCACCTGTCTTCCAGCAGCTGAAATTTATTTTAAAAACTACATCGGAAGTGATGAATATAAAAATGGCGCTGATGTCCTTAAAATAAAAACGTTGAATCACGTGGTGGATTTACTTGCTATTCGTCCTCATGATTCAAAGCTTATGATTTCGATGTCTAAATTTTTAGAAAACGAACTGCAAATCGAAATTTCCAATGAGGTTAAAAATCGGCTGATTCGCGCCTTGGCTCAAGCTCGTCTTCCACAGAATAAAATAATTTCAATATTTAAAGCCCTGCTTCCGCAACCGATTTTCACTAAAAGTATTTTGTTTTATCTTCAGCATCACCATTCACATCAATCTGCGGTTTTCTTAAAAGAAAACTTTTCATTTTTTGAAGCCCAAATCTTATCCCATTCTCATTTTTTAAAAGCGTTATCGGCGCAGGAGGCCGATTTTTTCGAATCGAATTTAATTAAAAAATTAATAGCGACGCATTTGGGCGCGGGAGCTGACATTAATTTAAAAGTTTTGGCCTTAAAATTTTTAAGTCGGAATTCCTATAAAGAATTTAAAACTGTTCTTTTTGGATTACTTAAAGATAAAAACCAGCAAGTGGTTTTAAACTCCGTCATTGCCTTAAAAGCGCTGACCGACGATGATATCCCTGATACTTTGCAACCGCTATTAAACAACCCGAGTGAATCGGTTCGAGGTCGAACGCTCGATGCTATTTTATGGAATAACTCCATCCGCGCTAAACGGATCGCCGTTGATTTTTTAAAAGACAATGTGGATAAAATCGAAGCTTGCGAAAAAATTATCCGGCATTTATCAAAAACGGAAGTTAAAACCGATTATTTTTATAACACGATTTCAACCATCGTGAAAAATCATCCGCAGCATGTTCTGATCGAAGCCTTTCAGGATCTCATGATCAAGCTTCAGTCTGATTTGCATGAAGGCAGTTTAAAAAGTATCCCTTCAGCTGCGGACCTCGTGGCCATCGATAAAGAAATTTTACGCAAGCTTCCCCGTTTTAACGAATACGATGAAGCAGTTAAAGTCAGTC
>JACMMZ010000047.1 GCA_014378775.1 Pseudobdellovibrionaceae bacterium | reverse complement strand
GATCGGCTGACATGCGACTTGATATCAACACCTCCGTTGATGCGAAAAAACTTGAAGCCGTGGGTTTGACCGCCTCTGAGATTCCCGCCGGATTTAATCTTCATCCCAAATTAGTAAAACTTGTCGAAAGCCGTAAGAATATGGCTTTAGGTAAAGATCCGGTTGATTGGGGCATGGCGGAACTTTTAGTTTACGGTAGTCTTTTGTCTGAAGGCACATCAATCCGTTTAACCGGACAAGACTGTGTGCGTGGAACGTTTTCTCACCGTCATTCGGCCTTTTACGACACCAAAACTGGAGACGCTTTATTTCCGTTGAAAAAACTCAATAGCGAAAATACCAATTTATGTATTTACGATTCTATTTTATCTGAATATGCGGTTATGGGATTTGAATACGGAAATTCGATCACCGATCCTAGTTTTTTAACGATGTGGGAAGCACAATTCGGAGATTTCGGTAACGGGGCGCAAATCATGATCGATCAATTCATCGCCGCCGGCGAAGCTAAATGGCAGCAAATGAGCGGTCTGGTTCTGCTTTTACCGCACGGCTTTGAAGGTCAAGGTCCCGAGCATTCTTCCGCGCGGTTAGAACGTTTCTTACAGTTATCGGCTCAAAATAATTTAACGGTAGTGAATTTGACCACGCCTTCGCAAATTTTTCATGCACTACGTCGACAAGTGAAACGTGATTTTAGAAAACCGTTGATCGTCATGTCACCAAAATCTTTACTCCGCCACCCGCGAGCCACAAACATGATCAAAGAAATCGCCGAAGGATCTTTCCAAGAAGTCCTTACCGACACGTTGATCTCCGATCGTTCGAAAGTTGAAAAAATTGTCCTGGTCAGCGGAAAATTATATTACGAACTTTTAGAAGAGCGGGAAAAATTAAAAGATTCAAAAACGGCTTTGGTTCGCTTAGAACAAATCGCGCCGTTTCCGGAATGGAAATTAAAACCGATTTTAGAATCTTTTAAGAACGCGAAAAAAATAATTTGGGCGCAAGAAGAGCCTCAAAACATGGGCGCATTTAATTATGTGTATTTTAAAATTTCTGAAATACTTTCTCAAGCTAAATCACCGATGCAACTTAGCTATGTCGGCCGCCCGGACCGCGCCAGTCCTGCTACCGGATCGATTTATCGCCACAAAGCAGAGCAGACTGAAATTATTGAAAAAGTTTTTACGATTTAATTTTAAAATAGTTTAATGAATTTTAACAGTAAGGATTGAAAATGAAGATAGACGTCAAAGTACCCGCGGTCGGAGAATCTATTACCGAAGCCATCATCGGAAGCTGGAGCAAAAAATCAGGTGAATTCGTGAAAATGAACGAAGTCATTATGTCATTAGAAACTGATAAAGCTTCTGTTGAAGTGTCCGCCGAAAAAGATGGCTTACTGACGATTGCGGCCCAGGCCGGCGAAACGGTAAAAATCGGAGCCACCGTCGGGACCATCGACACCGATGGAAAAGCCGCAGCTACTACAGCTCAAGCAGCTGCACCATCTCAGCCCACAGTCGCAGCGCCCGCTCCTGCAACTTCAACTCCATCAGCACCTTCCAATGCAACATTATCTCCGGCCGTTCAACGGGTTGCTGCTGAAAAAGGTTTAGATGCATCGAGCATTCAAGGCACTGGTCCCCGTGATCGTGTTACCAAAGAAGATGCGTTAAATGCATCGGCTACTCAATCACCTCAGAAAACCACGGCTGATGTTGCACCAACTTACGTGACTCCATCCGTTTCGGGTCCTTCAAAACAAGGTGACATCAAGCGTGTTCCGATGACGAACATCCGTAAGAAAATTGCCGAACGTTTAGTGCAAGCGCAGCACAACGCTGCAAGCTTAACGACTTTTAACGAAGTCGACATGACCAAAGTGATAGAGCTTCGGACAAAATATAAAGATAAATTCAAAGAAAAATACGGCGTAAATCTTGGTTTCAACGGATTTTTTGTTAAAGCCGCCATCGAAGCTTTAAAAGCTATTCCCGGAGTAAATGCCTGGGTCGATGGGACCGAAATTGAATATCATAATTATTTTAACATCGGGATCGCCGTTTCAACTGAACGCGGATTGATGGTACCCGTGATGAAAGACGCGGATTCATTATCAGTGGCCGGAGTTGAATTAGCTATTCGTGATTTAGCTTTGAAAGGCCGTGACGGAAAAATCACGCCAAACGATTTGATGGGTGGAACTTTTTCCATTACCAACGGTGGCGTCTTTGGATCATTACTTTCCACTCCGATTTTAAATGCGCCACAAAGTGCGATTTTAGGTTTACATAAAATTGAAGAACGCGCGGTGGTTATCAACGGTAAAATCGAAGTTCGCTCAATGATGTACGTGGCTTTGACTTATGATCACCGCATGATCGATGGAAAAGAAGCGGTTAGTTTCTTAGTTAAAATTAAAGAAGGCGTTGAAGATCCTGAAAGACTTCTGATCGAGGTGTAGCCCATGTTTACTTTAATTACAGGAGCCAGCTCCGGTATTGGTTACGAATTGGCTTACCAGTACGCCAAAAATGGACATGATCTTATTTTAACCGCAAGGTCCACGGACAAACTGGTGCGTCTCAAATCTGAATTAAAAAAATTATATAAAATTCAAGTCGAAGTTTTAACTTGTGATTTGGCCTTGAAAAATTCGGCTCAAAAACTTTATGCTGAAATCAAGCAGCGCGGATTAAAAATTAATGGGCTTGTGAATAATGCAGGATTTGGGGATTTAGCCGAATTTGAAAAGGCAGATTTGAATAAATCGCTAGAAATGATTCAGTTAAACATTACAACATTAACGGAGCTGACGCATTTATTTTTAAAAGAACTTATTTCCAATGCGCCTTCGCGGATTTTAAATGTGGCCAGTATTGCTTCGTTTTTGCCGGGCCCCTTGATGGCCGTTTACTATGCGACGAAGGCTTACGTGCTGTCTTTTTCGGACGCCATTCATACTGAACTTGAAAATAAGAATGTAACCGTCACGGCTTTGTGTCCCGGTCCGACCCTTTCGGGATTTCAGGAAAAAGCTAATTACTCGAACAATACTTATATTGAAAAAGTAAAGTTTCCAACTTCAAAAGAAGTGGCCGAATATGGTTATAAAAAAACTATGCAGGGCCAAGCTATTGCAATTCACGGATTAGCCAATAAAATTATGATTTTCACAACGCGTTTTCTACCTCGATCAAGCTTAAGTAAAATAGTTTACTCGCTTCAAAAAAAACGCCGAATAGATTAACAAAAGAATAGAGATAAGTATGGAACAATTTGATTTAATAGTTATTGGCGCCGGACCTGGTGGCTACACGGGCGCCATTCGTGCAGCGCAATTGGGATTAAAAGTTGCCGTGGTCGAAAAAGATAAAACTTTAGGGGGAACATGCCTGAATGTAGGCTGCATTCCTTCCAAAGCTCTTTTGCAAAGCTCGGAATATTATTACGAGGCTAAAAATGATTTTGATAAACATGGAATCATGATCAGTGACATCAAATTAAATCTGGAAGCCATGATGGGACGTAAAACAAAAATTGTCTCAGACTTAACCGGTGGTATCGAATTTTTATTTAAAAAAAATAAAATCACCTGGCTTAAAGGCTATGGAAAAATTTTGACACCATTCACGGTTGAAGTGACCTCGGCTGATGGAAGCAAATCAGTGGTTGAAACTAAAAATATCACCATCGCCACCGGATCCGTTCCGGTTGAATTACCTTTTCTTAAATTTGATGAAAAGAAAATTCTTTCCTCAACTGGTGCGTTGGCCTTGGATTATGTTCCTAAAGAATTTATTGTGGTCGGCGGCGGCGTGATCGGTTTAGAGATGGGATCGATCTGGGCGCGATTAGGATCAAAAGTCACCGTGATTGAATATTCCGACGCGATTTGTTCCATGATGGATCAAGATTGCATCGCAGTTCTGACTCGCTCGATGAGAAAAATAGGTGTGAATTTTATGACCTCACAGAAAGTAACCAATTCGCGCTCCATCGGCGGTCGAGTTGAATTAGATTACGAGAGCGTAACCGATGGCAAAAAAGCCACCATCCAAGGTGACGTGGTTTTGGTTTCAACCGGACGAAAATCCTTCACGGAAAATTTAGGTTTAGAAAACGTCGGGATCGTGAAAGATGACCGCGGGCGAGTGATCACAAATTCTCATTTACAAACGAACGTTCCCAATATCTTTGCCGTCGGCGACGCCGTTGTGGGCCTGATGTTGGCCCACAAATCTGAAGAAGAAGGCGTAGCCGTTGCCGAATTCGTCGCGACCGGACACTCTCACGTGAACTACAACACGGTCCCTTCAGTGATCTACACCCATCCCGAAGTGGCCAGCGTGGGCTTGACTGAAGCCGAATGCAAAGCCAAAAATATCGAAATTAATGTGGGAAAATTCCCGTTCTCGGCTAATGCGCGGGCGAAAGCAAAAGGATCTACTGAGGGCTTCGTCAAAATCATCGCCGACCGCACCACCGATAAAATTTTAGGCGCCCACATCGTCAGTTCCAATGCCTCTGAATTATTGGGTGAACTGATCGTGGCCATGGAGTTCGGCGGATCCAGCGAAGACATCGCCCGAAGTTTCCATTCCCACCCAACTATGTCGGAAGCCATTCGCGAAGCGGCTTTAGCCGTAGATAAACGCCAACGTCAGGGATAGTTTTTAATTGCAGCTGGTAAAAACAGGCCACATACGTGATCTAAAATTTAGGTAATTTAATTCTAACGGGCTTAAAAATTTTGAGTACAACAAAATCACGTCGTTATTTATTGAGGTCGAAGCGGGCTTTTCAAATCGACAACCCAAACCGTTACCGGCTGAAACTTCAGTTATGATACCAGGGTTGGTGATAAATCCCAGTAGGGTTAAATTTGCTTCCGGAGAAGATAAATCTTGCATAGCCACAAGCTCCGCATTTCTGAATGAGTTTCCTAAAATGGCCGGTGTCGGATAAACGGATGGTACCATATGGAAGTAGTGAAGCTTAATTCTTTGACTGACAAATTCAATGGACGAAGATTGCACGGGTGATCCCTGGTCAAGAATTTGAATCCCGAACGAATTTAAAACATTTTGATCTGGGAAAACATTGAAAAGTAAAGTTGGTGTAGGTATTTCAAAACCACTTACCTTTTTGATTAGATTAGATTTGGCGAAATCAATTTGACAATTAAGTCCTTGTTTGTCCGACACGCCTAAACAGAAATTTGGAAATTTATTTAATATTTTTGAAGTTTGAATTAATTTTTCGACAACAGAAAAATCGATATTTGCATCTGAGCTGTATTTAATTTCCGCATTCATATTTTCGAGGTTTGCGTATAATCCCTTCGCGGTAAAACGACGGTCAAAATAATTTTGTATTAGTATACTATCGACATCTTCTATTGTTTTAATATTTAAGTTATTCATAAAAATGCCCGTAACCGCACGAATATTTTCGTAGTCCGCATGATCAAAGGGTTTGGGCTCTTGACCTGGAAAAATATCATTATAGATGTCGATCGTCTTTTGGGTACACTGGCTTTCGAAAAATAATTTTTCCGTGCATACTTCTTTCCACGATTTATTTTTTAAATAATAAAGGCTCATGACCATCTCGTGGATCATCAGCACGGCCTGATCTTGCGTTGTCATTTGATTAAATTTTTGTGAATCCAACCAAACTGACCGTCTCGTCTGGATCGCGAGCTGTTCGGTTTTGTCGTTGGTGAAGCTGACGCCGATGATTTCTTTTGATATTGTTTTAAGTTCTACCGGAGCCAGATACCATGTTTTGTATAACAACCAACGGTCTAAAATGGTTGGATCAGCTTCTTTCGGCATGAGGCTGCGAATTTGTTTCATCTTCGGTTCGATGTAGGCTTTGTATGCGGGAAGATTTTCGGGTTTAACGATGTAGGCTTCATAAGCTTTGTTTTCGATGCCGTTTCCGCCGCCACTGTCGGATGTACCATCGACGATCACTTTGTTTGATGATGAATTACAGGAAATAAAAAAAGCCGAACAAAGTACGGATAATGCGAATAATAATTTCATAAATGCTTCCCTTATTTGTTCATTTCGTTTACTGGACCGCCCTGATCTTGGCTATCTAAAACGACTTCAGCTACACCATTAACCATTTTGATTTTGTGACCTACAACTTCGTTGTCAGAAAATTCAATTTGAGTTTCTTTTTTGGGGATCGATTCCCTTTTTGCGGGCCGATTAAGCAGTATCAAAAATATTAAAGCGCCGGTGAAAACCAATACCGAGTAAATTGACTTCTTCATAACCACATCCTTTTCTTTAAATCCAATATATAGACTTTGATTTAATAATTTGAGATTTTTGTAGTAAAAAGTAATTGATTTAATTGCCTAAAAGGCAAAATATACGGCCATGAAATCGATCTATGACTTTCAGGATTATCGTCTTTATTTAAAATCATGGATTTTACAACGATCCACTGAAACCAAAGGACTTCAAGGTAAACTGGCGCATTCTGCAGGTATCAGTTCAACCTTAATGAGTCGAATTCTTAGCGGCGAGAAACACTTAAGCTTAGAACAAGCCGTAGAGATTTCTGATTATCTGGGATTGAACGAACTCGAATCAGACTATTTCATTCTGTTGGTTGAAATCGGCAAAGCGGGTTCACACAAGTTAAGGACAAAACTTCTCAATAAAGCCCATGCTGTAGCTAAAAAAGTTTCCGTGCGAATTTTAAATACCAGCGGGATTGATGAAAATATTAAATCAATTTATTATTCGAGTTGGATTTATGCCGGAATCAGAAATTTAGTCGCGACACCGGGAAAACATGATGTGCTTTCAATTTCACAAAGATTAGCCTTACCAAAAAATATTATAGCGCAAGCCGTAGATTTTTTATTAAAAAATGGTTTATGTGTTCAAGGTGCAATCGGTATCAGTTATGCCAGTTTACGAACGCATCTGGATTCAGATTCGGTATTCATAAATAATCATCACGGTAATTGGCGTTACAAGGCTTTGCAAATTATGGAGCAAAAAAAGTCCTCAAATTTATTTTTTACATCCCCTATGTCATTATCACACAATACCGCCACCGAAATTCGACAGATGCTGCCGCAACTAATCGAAACTGTTATGAAAAAAGTTGAACCATCGCCGTCCGAAAAAGTTTATGCTTTGAATGTAGATTGGTTTGAATATTAATTTTCAAAAATAAAAAAGGCTGTGATCACCGATCACAGCCTTTTTTTTAATTCAAATTATCTTAAATTAAAAAGATAACGGGAACGAAACACCTAAGCTCAGACCTTTTGCATTAGCGCTGTTTAAAGTAAACGGACCAGCGGTAACTTCATCATATTTCAAGTCCTGGTATTCTAAATTCAGACTAACCATAAGGATGTGAAAACCTGCACCAAGGCGTAAGCCGTTGGCTTTGGCCAACTTGTAATCAACGCCGTTAGTAGAATCGGGATCGATTTCTCCGAATAAAGTGTAAGCAGCCCAGAGTCTTAAACCTACAATCGGCATTTGCACACCGATAAACGGAGCTAAATCCATATTTTTTGCATCAGACGAAGTATTAAAAGCTGAGTCTTCAAATCGAGTCACTGCGTAGCGCGCATCAACTCCGGCAAAAAGGATATCGCTCACGCTTGTTCCCAAGCGAAGACCTATTCCTAAACCTTTATTCGTTCCTGAAGATTCACCTAGAAACGTTTTAACTTTTGTATCGTGCGACTGGTACGTGATTCCTGGTTCAAAAAAGAAGGCTGCGTTTGAAATGGCAGGAGTTCCGATCAAAAGTGCCAAAACGGCGTATTTAATAT
>JACMMZ010000046.1 GCA_014378775.1 Pseudobdellovibrionaceae bacterium | reverse complement strand
TTCGTGAGACGATACATCTAATGACACCAACGGAAAAAATCTTTTATCGCCATCACCAAAGTTCATCGAGCTTCCGTTCCAGAAAGCGTTTTCATATTTTTTTCCGTAATGCACTTTCATCGTGATGGGAATTTTTAAAGGAGTGGTGTTGTACCAATTCTTGTACAAATCTGAAATCACCCCGGCAAAGTAATGCGCATCGTTTAAAGCTCCGAAAGCTCCGTTCACGTTGGCTTCCACGTGCTCGTAACATTTAAATACGTAAGGGGTTAATCCAGCTGTGGCATTCATTAAATTAATCGTTTGAATCTGATCTGTTTTCATTACGCAATTTCCCGAAGTGGTTTCGGTAACGTCAAAGGCCGGAAATTCATTTCCGTAATGATATTCGCCCGTTTTTGCATTTCCGCCAGATCCGGTGGCTTTGGCGTGTTGCAGATTTTCTATTTCTTTTAACAACTTTCCGGTATTGGCATCGATAACTTGCAGTGGACGATGAGGCTCTCCACCAGTTTCGCTATCGGCAAAGAAAGTCACGATGTAAACTAGTTTTCCTTTTGAAGTCTTTGGATCAACATAGATGCGAAGATCGGCTTGTTTGTTTTCAATCTTTAAAACTTTGTTTTTCTGTTTCGAGAATAATTGAATCCCCCGATTTAAGGCCTGAGTCGCATTTAATTTCGGTGTAATGATTTTGATATCTTGTTGTAAGTTTTTAACCAAAACTCCGTTGAGGCGATGCATACGACCCGCCTTAACTGACACGGCTAATTCCTGCGGCCAAATTTGAACGCCTTGAAATGTTTGATAATAACGAACATGATTAATGCCTTGATCAAAATTTTGTGAACGTTGCTTAAACTGCTCTGCGGGATTTAAATTAAGATACGATCTGAGATCAGATTCTAGATTGGTAATCCTTTTTGGCAGAGTTGATTTACTGACCGATTGACTGAGATCAACGAGTTCAGCCGCTTGTGACTGAGATAATAAACCGACCAGACTGAAAACAAAAATTAAATGCTTCATGCGTAATTCCCCTTGATGTATGAATTGAGTGTGTATTAATTTTTTCATAAGAAGTATTGTTGAATGATTTATAAACAATATTCATTACAAAGGTCGGCCCAGTAATAACAACTATAGAATTTTCTTATGTCTTTGTTTTTACCGAAAGCGCGTGTTAGTTTTCTTTCATGAACCTCATACCTAAGTCACACCACACCTACGTCGCCGCCGCCGTATTTTTTATGATCGTGACGGCCCAAACTCTGTGGTCAACAATTCATGGTGATGGTTCCGTTTACGCCTGGATGATTCGTGAAATTTGTAATAATCCTTCAAGTTTATTGATCCACCCTTTGGCCTGGACGCGCGCCGGATATTTTATTGATCACCCTTATTTTTTCTTTTACTTTGCCGCACCGATTTCCAAAATTTTTGGTACTGGAGATGTAGGAATAAAAATTCCAAATTACATCGTAGGCTTTTTATCTTTATGGATGGTTTATAAAATCGCTAACCAATCAAAGTCGGCGATCTGGCCGGGACTTTTAGCTGGCTATGTTCTTATTTCAAACCCGTTGTATGAATTAATGTTGAAACAACCCACCTTGGATCCGTTGGCTCAGTTGTTATCGTTAGTTTCAATATATCTGCTCTTAAACGATGAGAAGCCCGAAGCGCTCAAATTCTTTTACTCAGGGTTACTGATGGGCCTCGCTTTTTTAACCAAAGGCTTAGAGCTTCTTCCGCATTTGGGGGCTTTGTTTATTTTGGTTTGCGTGTTGATTAAAAAACATAAGATGAATCCATTCAAAATATTGTCCCTGGGATTAGTCGGCTTGGCTTTACCTATCTTAGCTTGGTTTTTTTATGATCGTCTATTTTGGAATCAGACGTGGTTCAACAGTTATTTTGATCGACAAATCAAAGACCGATTTTTTAATGCAGAAAATACCCATACGGTTATTAATTTAAATTATATCAAAAATCTTGTCTCAAAATATTTCGTGCAAATGGGAATTATTATTTGGGGTTCGATTAAACTTGTAAAACAAGGACGAAGCTTGGGCTTATTTTGGTGGTATACAGTTATCTACACTGTTTTCAACATCACGGCCTTCAGCGTGATTAAAAAAGATAGTTCTCAGCATTTGACGGGAATCTTTTTATTCTCATCGATCTTAGCGGGTCAATATTTGTACGAGTTTGTTCCTGCTGTATCCAAAAAAATTCTGTCCATTAGTCATTACGTAGTGGCGATTGCGGTTTTTATAATGTGGGGCTGGTTTATGACTCATGAAAATAACAAACCCGATCTGTGGACTTTTATCAAAAACCAAACTGAATTTTTCAGCCAGCCTGAGAATCAGCTTCCGGTCGTTTTAGCAGATGATGTAGATGATATTACAGGAGTTTACTTTACCGCCCAGTGGTACTGGAGGAATAATAAAATTTATTTTTCGAACGAAGCTAAATCTTTACTCTCGTCGCAAACGGTATTTTTAATTACAAAAAAAGATAACAATAGTTTTAATATTGAACGCACTGTTTATCGACCTTAATAATGCGATTACTGAGCAGGATTTGTTTCAAATGTTTCATCCAAATTTTGCGTATTCATAATTGGCGTGATGCTGATAACCTCATAAGCTGCAGATAAAACCACGTGATACCCGTTTTTTCGAGCCGTCGCGATGAAGTCAGCGGCGTTATCTTTGCTGATGGCTGTCCCACCGAAAGAGGATCCGGCCGCCGTACGCTCTACGGCAGCGTCTTTGGAAATCTGCTGCTCGATGGGAACCTGTCGCCAGTCTTCATCTTTTGGCAAGCCGATCGGTTTTATTTGCTGAGCTTTTTTAATTTGCTTCAGCATTTCCCGTTCGTCTTGTTTTAATTTATTTTGAAATTCTTTGATGTATTTATTTGTAAGCTCATCTGGATTAACTTCACCCATTGAGCTTTGATCCGTCCGCTGCTCCACTAAAGAATTTTTTTTCAAAACTCCAATTATAAAGATCACCGCAACGATTCCTGATACGGTAATTAAAATAGTATTTATTATTTTATTCAGATCTTTCATACTCTTTGCATATCGGTCATTTTAAACCAGACGTTGAATCTTTTTAATCACCGTCTCAAAACGAGACGAGCCTAATTTGCGGTGGTCGCTGCTTTGTAAATATAAAGGAGGCTTTTGTTTCTAAGTGCGGGAATGAGCGTGTTAACGTATCGACTCTCGATGGCCGGGCAACCCCAGCTTCGTCCAACGCCTGAAGAATTTACATAATCTGCTCCGTGAATGACTACCGCTCGGCTGTAGGCATTGCTATTTGTACTTTGTAAACCGCGCAATCTGAGCGACAAACCATGACTACCTTGGTACGAATCGTCGGTTAAATAGAACCCTAACGAGGTCATGAGAGATCCTTCGGTGTTCGAAAATCTTTCAGGGTATCCGTCATTATTTGAGTCCGAGTTTTTACCGTGCGCCACCAAATAAGAGGCTACGGAACCGTTAACCATGTCGATAACGTACATTCGTTTTTGATTCGATTTTTGGGTCATATCTATGACTGTCATGTACTTCTGGTTAGCGATCATGGACCTATTCGTTTTAAAATACCTTAAAGCTTGAGTAAGGGGCGTTGTTGGTACTAAGCGCTGCGGATCTACATAGTTATACTCGGCAACTTCTGTAGCCCGTAGTTCTTCTGACGTTGTCTCGGTGGCTGTTTGGGTCTCCGGCTCGCCAACTAAAGTGGTCGCTTCGGTCGATGGATCGTCAAAAGTTGTGACTGTTTTCCCACAAGATGCCGACATAATAACTAAGGTTAAAAGTAAAATAATTTTTTTCATTAAGTTCTCCGATTTCAATTGAATGTCTCCTTCTCGACATCACCGAAAACTTACTTGATAGAGGGGTTTGCAATTATTTTTAATGCGCAAATAGAGTCTAAAATTTAGTCAAAATTTTTTGAATTTTCTAAATTTACCGTCTAACACATCTTCACTAACCGGAGAAGTAGACCTTTGACGAGCGGATCGAAACGTTCTATGTTCCCGCCCAGAGGTATATATGAAAAACATTTTAAAAAAATTAATCTTAATAACTGCACTCAGCGCGGCTTTCATCGGATGTGCGAAGTCGGCGAATTCGGAAAAAAAATTAGCTGAACAAGTTGTTGCTCCGACGGCAGAGCAAGTAGTTGCTCCAGCAGCAGAACAAACTGAAGTGGGCGAGTTAAATCCGTTTGATCCGAATATTGATGCGGTTTTGCAGTCGATGGATCAACAGTATTATGAACAAACCGGTGAGTATCCTTTCGAATCACTTGCGCAAGCCAACATCTTTGCAGATTGCAAGCGCATGGACTGCAAAGTTTTTGCGTTAGTTAAAAAATCAGAGCAAACATTATACTTATATATCAATCAACAGTTAACCACCACATGGCTGGTCTCTACTGGAGACGCGGGCCATGAAACGCCATTATTAGATGTTCATCCGGATGGACGAATTTATAGTAAGTATTCATCTACAAAATTTCCCGGTGGTGATTTCAACGGGCTCGGTAATATGCCCTACGCTGTTTTTCTGTATAACGGATTTGCTATTCATGGAACTCCGCAGGGCAACTGGAAAAATTTAGGTAAAAAAGCTTCCCACGGCTGCGTTCGCTCTCATCCCGATAATGCCATGTATTTCAATAGCTTGGTTAGAGAGTACGGCGTCAGTAATGTTTGGGTGCAAATCACTAACTAATCTTGTGATAAAACCAGAAATCGGGCTTGAAGTCCGTTCGCCTCGGCCTCAAATTAATTTGACTCGTGAATTACCAAAGCCGAACGCCTACGCGATTGCGATGGATGACGAATATAAAGAAATAGCTTTTAACGAAGAGCGCGCGCCTTTAAATAAAGGTGTGTGGCGTGAAAAAGTTTTCAATGTAAGCTCTGAAAGAGCTTTAGATGTTGAGGTCGGCACCGGAGCCGGCCATCATTTTGCTTATCATGCTAAAAAATATCCCGAACGTTGTCTGGTGGGACTCGAAATAAAATACAAGCCACTTATTCAAACTATCCGTCGCGCTCAAAATGGGGGCGGAGTTTATAATGCCGTTTGTCGCTACCACGCTTTTAATTTAGATCAGTTATTTGGCGATAATGAAGTGAACAATGTTTACATTCACTGTCCAGATCCGTGGGTGACGCCGCGTAAACCACGAAACCGTGTCGTGAACCGCCATATTTTAGGTGATATTTATAAAATGCAACGTCCGGGATCTTTTCTGGAATTTAAAACAGATTCGCGGGAATATTTTCTGTGGGCTTTGGAAGAAATTAAATTAACTCCGTACCAAGTTGAGTTTCAGACTTTGCATCTTTACGGAGAAGAGACCATTTACAAAAAAAATAATTTTCAAACTGGATTTGAAAAAATTTTTGTGAATCAAGGCATTGAAATTAATTACATTAAATTAATAAAATAATCTTATCTTTTATAGATAGAGCACAGATCGATTGTGCTTCCGGATTAGGTACGGCGTACCTTAGACGGGTTTCTTGGATTTGAAAAGGCGATCGAATTCGCGGCTGTAACTCATGACTTGATTTCGGCCTTGATGCTTGGCTTCGTAAAGCGCAACGTCCGCGCGTCTGACGAGCTCTTTAGCGGGAATATCTTCCGTCACGTCCAAAGTGGCAAAACCAATAGATAGCGTTAATTTAATCGAATCGACACCTTGATTAAAAACTGTTTCTTCCACTTTTTTACGAAGACGTTCACAGAAAAATTCGATTCCCGATAAAGGCGTTTCGGATAAAACGATGAGGAATTCGTCTCCACCGTAGCGTGCCGGTATATCCACGGCTCGAGTCACCTGACGAATAATTTTGCCCACTTCAGAAATAACGTAACTTCCAAATAAATGATCATGTCCGTCGTTGACGGATTTAAACTTATCCATATCCATCATTACAACGGTTACGGTTCGTGAAAAACGTTTGGCCCGCTCTATTTCAAAATCTAATTTTTGGTAAAGCGACCGCATGTTAAATAAACCGGTCAGATCATCGATTTCAACCAGATTTTTTAGTTTCTCGTTGGTCTCAACCAGTTCATGGGTCATGTCTTGAATGCGAAATTGATTCCTGACTCGAGCTAAAAATTCCAAAGGAACAAACGGAGATGAAATAAAATCACTTGCGCCTAAATCAAGATACTGCGTGATTTGTTCGGTTGATGCGACTGGTGAGACCACCACCACACTGCAATTTTCTAAAACTGGAATCAGTTGATTAATAATAAAAACGCCATCTTTGTGCGAAAGTTCAGGATCAATGATGACCATATGGGGATGCATGAAGCGGAGAGCTTCAGAAAAAAGTTGGTAGGACGTGAAACCCTTCACATCATAGCCTTCCCAACGTAGCGGCTCTAAGATGAGCTGCAACGAATGGTCCTCTTCGTTAAGTACAAATATTGTCCGTTTTTTCGGATCCTGCTTCATGGGTTATTAATCGGTTGTTATTTGGCCAAAATTAACAGGTCGAGTTCTGAACTAGACCTTAAGCGTAAGAGGCAAAAAAAATCCCCGAGATTTTAATTCTCGAGGATTTATTTATTCTAAAAACTAAAGAAAAGACTTAGTAGTTTCCGCCGCCGTTGCCGCCACGATCTCCGCCGCCGCCACTACGACCACCACCGCCGCCGTATCCGCCGCCACCGCCACTGCGACCACCGCCGCCACCGCCGCCGCCGTATCCACCGCCGCCGCCGCTACGTCCACCGCCACCACCACCGAAAC
This sequence comes from Pseudobdellovibrionaceae bacterium, assembly GCA_014378775.1. Lineage (GTDB taxonomy): Bacteria > Bdellovibrionota > Bdellovibrionia > Bdellovibrionales > Bdellovibrionaceae > Pseudobdellovibrio. The sequence continues at coordinate 1,279 of JACMMZ010000046.1, read as the reverse complement.
CACCTCCGCCACCTTCACGGCGCGGACGCTCTTCTTGGGGCTTTGCTTCAGAAACGCGAACTGCGCGTCCTGCGATCGTTTGTCCGTCCATTTTAGAGACGGCTTCATCAGCTGCACTATCTTGTTCGATTTCTACGAATCCAAAACCTTTGCTTCGTCCGGACATTTTATCCATAACGATGCGAGCTGAAAGAACGTTACCGAATGATGCGAATGCTTGTTGTAATTCGTCATCAGTCACTGAGAATGATAAATTCCCTACATATAATTTTTTTGCCACGATTTCCTCCGGACAAGTGTTAAAACCTCCCGGATTTCGAACTTCAGACTTATTACAAAAAACTTTTGTATAACTCGAACATTGATATCGGGAAGTACTCTTAATAGCGTAATACGCTTAATTCTGAACTCAATGATATTTCAAAATCCTGGTCCTTTAGCAAGTATTTTTCAGTGGTGCTGAGCTGTCCCGTGAAGACCGTGTGCATGACCATGAACGACTTCATCGGCTGTCGCTTGGCGAATGAGCATGATTTCAATATCAAATGTCAAATCCACTCCGGACAGCGGATGATTCCCATCTAAAGTGACGTGAGTTTCAGAAACATTTGTTACTTTTACCACGCGAACACCTTCACCCAGTTGCAATTGCAAATGACTTCCAACGGCCACTTGCAGATGCGCTAATTCTTCTTTCGGGACTTCCATAATCATGTCCTTACGAAATTCTCCGTAGGCATCAGCGGCTTTAATTTCGATATTTTTTTTATCACCTTCTTGCAAGGTGATAAGGATCGCTTCTAAAGCGGGAATAATTTGCTGACGCCCTTCGAGAAACGGTAAAGGTTGATTTGATTCTGAAGCGTCAAGCACATCACCTTGGGTATTTTTTAAAACATAATTAAAAGCGATGATGCGGGGGCGAGCAGTAGCTTCGTTTGTGGTGTTCATAAAAGGACCTTTCAGAAATTTTTCTTTATGGTATACACTTAATTTGTATGAGCTTTCAAGAAGATATAATTTTTCACCCTATTACCGCTCACGAGACTCTGTCTTTGCGCTCAAGCGTTCTTCGGCCCGGTCGCGGTATCGATGAGAGTCGCTACCCCGAAGATTCATTACCCACAACATTTCATTTAGGTGGCATCGTCGAGGGCCAAATTGTTTGCGTAGGAACCATGATGAAGGATATTTGCACTTATTTTCCGGCGGAGACCACCGCCTACCGTTTACGTGGGATGGCGACGGCGGTTGAGTTTCGTGGATTACAATTAGGTTC
>JACMMZ010000045.1 GCA_014378775.1 Pseudobdellovibrionaceae bacterium | reverse complement strand
TCCAAACTGATTTCCTGTGCTCCATAATCAGTACCTTCACGAAGTACAAATTCTTCGACTAAGTTTTGCAGAATATCTTTCGACAATTGATCGATCGGAACTTCAATGGGTGGAGTTGCTTTGATTTCGACAGTTTGATTTACCATAGCGAAAGCTTAGTCCGAACCCATCCATCCGGCAATTAAATTGAATTAGGTCCGTTTACGGTACTTGACCTCGGATTTGAGTTTTTGAAAGCTCATCCACTTCGTCGCCGAAAGTGTTTGATCTAAGAGCGATTTTTGAACGGCACAACCGGGTTGATTGACTTGGTGCTCACAATTGGTGAATTTGCATTTTTGCGCTAATTCCTCAATTTCCGCAAATTGGTCACGGACTCCGTCTGCGTGATCGGACATTTGTAATTCACGCATGCCCGGCGTGTCGATAATTAATCCCCCGCAAGTGCTGACATATAAATGCCGTGATGTGGTGGTGTGTTTTCCTTTGCCATCATCATCCCGAATTTCCTGAGTTTTGGCTTCATGACGCCCAATTAAATAATTAACCAGCGTTGATTTTCCCACTCCCGATGATCCAATAAAAACCGATGTGGAACCTTCTTTAAGATAATCAAACAGGAAAAAAGATTTTTCAAATTCATCATGACAAATTGCATAAACCGAAATTCCGGGAAATTCAATTTCGACGTCCCGAATGATTTTTTGAATGTCGGAGGCAATATCCGCTTTAGTTAAAAGAATGACCGGTTGGGCGCCAGATTCCCGCACGATAGATAAATACCTTTCGGTTCTACGGTAATTTAAATCATCATTAACTGAGGTGGTGATAAAAACGGTATCCACATTCGTGGAAAGAATCTGAGCATCCTGGCTCGAACCAATTTGTTTACGATGTAAAATTGTTTTCCGTGGCATGATGTGATGAATGATACCTCGCTCGGAATTTTCAGGAATAGAAATCAAAACCCAATCACCGACAGCAGGATAATCCGCGCGCTTACGGGCTTGGTTTTGAATTGGCCCGCTAATGGCCGCGTACATAGTTTGATCAATTCCAACTTGAACACGGTAAAGATGTTTTTCTTCTACGATGACTCTGGCAGGAATGAGTTGGTTAAGTTCGAGATTTTTTTGATGAAGGCCTAATGAGTCATTCCAACCAAAAAGAAGTAAAAATTCTTTTTGATTGTAGATCATAAAACCCCTTAGGCCGCGCGGCCTTGACTTAAAATTAAGTCATTTAAAATAAAGGGTCAACTTGAAATCAAAAAGTAAGAACGCTTTCCGGAGCATTTACATTTGGCAGTAAATCGGGATGAGCCACTTGATCCTTGGGACTTAAATTCTGGCAGGCCGGCCCGTTAATCACTTCACCCAGACAGCTGAACCGCGACCCATGACAAGGACAATCCCAAGTTTTCTCGACTTCGTTCCACCGAACAACACCACCTAAATGAGGACAGGTGGCCGAAAATGCATGAAGTTTCCCATCGCTATCTCGGTATTGCGCCGTGTGAGAAATGCCGTCGCGTGAAACGGCTCCTTGACCACATTGAAGATGATCAGGGCTTTTGTTTTCACTGCTTGATATCCAATCTTTGTATTGCCAAAACGTATTTAAATTTTCGGACACATAATTATTAAGCCCTTTAAAACTTATTCGATTCGGACTGTAAAGCTGAGCCCATGGATTTTCATGACCACAAATTAAATCAGTTAATAAAATTCCTGCAATCGTACCGTGAGTAATCCCATGCCCGGAATCTCCGGCGGCGATAAACACATTACTATCTAATCCTGGATTCACTCCAATGTAAGCCAATCCATCGACAGGTTCAATAATTTGTCCAGACCAACGGTAATCAATTTCTGAATCAATCTGAAATTGCGCTTTCACCCATTGATTTAATTTTAAAAAACAGTCTTCGGGATTATTTTGCTGTCCCGTTTTATGATCTTCTCCACCGACTAACAAAATATCGTAATCCACATCAAGATCTTGCTGCAGTCGAACATAATGGTAAGGTTCAGCGGTATCCCAGTAAAGCCCCAGAGGAAACCGATTTCTTTTAATCTTTAATCCAATCACGTAACTTCGATAAGCCGATTCTTTAGTGTGAATAGCCAGGATGTCATTGACCGGCACATTGGTCGCGACCACAATTTCCTGGCAGTTGACCACGTATCCATTTTGGGTGACCACCTTCGCATGACTTCCGCCTTTGACCTGCGAAACTAAAGCTTGCGTAAAGATTTTTCCACCTAAACGTTCTACGGCTTCAGCCAAGCCTCGTAAATACTTGACCGGATTAAACTGAGCCTGATTGCGAAATCGTATGCAAGGACCCAGATTCATTACACCGTTTCTTTCCAGCTGTATATCGGTGAAGCCGGCACGAACCGCAGCGAATAATTCTTTTTCTAAATCAGAAAAGTTTTCATTCGGACCACAAAATAAAAAACCATCCAATCGCAAGAAATCGCAGGAAATATTTTCGTCTTTAATGATTTTTGAAATCTGATTGATGGCTGCTGTGTGACTTTGATAAGCTAACTGACTTCCTTTTTTACCGTGAAGTCTTTCGATTTCAACATAGCCATCATCTAAGGCATTGGATAAGTGAGCACTTGAATAACCTGTTTCGTTAGCCGCGAAGCTATCTTTTTCCAGTACCACTACCTGACGACCTTCTTTTAAAAGAAGATAGGCCGTGGTTAAGCCGCTTATTCCAGCTCCGATGACACAGACATCGGTCTTTAAATCTTCGTGCAAGCTGGGTAAAGGATAGACCGCATTTTCTTGCCAGACAGAGTGAGTGGTTCGTTGACTCAAATTCATAAAGACCTCCGTAACGTGCTTTAAGGGGCATAAAGCGTTTAATGCGCTTCAATTTTCCACGCGGATAACCTGTGATATCGCGCGTGGCCTCGGAGCGGTGTTATGGTGGTGTTAAAGCAACGGCTATGCCACTTCGAAAAAAGTAGCCTCTTAAAAAAAATGATGTTACAGCTCACCACTATGGATTTTGAAAAACGCTTGATTGATTTAGAAACTAAAATATCTTTCCAAGATCAAACAATTGAAGATCTACACGACGTCATTTACAAGCATCAACAGCAAATTAATCAATTGCAAAAAGCGATTGAAAATTTCCAAAACCAAATCAAATCTGGCGAAAACGATATTTTACCCAACGAAAAACCACCGCACTATTAAGTAAGGCTCACGTAAAAAAAACGGAACATCTTTCGATGCTCCGTTTAAATTCTATTTTTGTAATTAAAACTATTGGCAAAGAACTTGTTGACCTTGCTGGGTGGTCATTAAGAAACCGCTGCAATTAGATTGAGTTCCGCACTGGTAAACAACACCCTGGAACGAATAGGCTCCGCGACATTGTTGAGTCTGTTGTCCATATTGACCTTGCTGTCCATACTGACCTTGTTGTCCATACTGACCTTGTTGTCCGTACTGACCTTGCTGTCCATACTGACCTTGCTGTCCATACTGACCTTGCTGTCCATACTGACCTTGTTGTCCATACTGACCTTGCTGACATAAGTTAGGTTGAGCAGGTGCGCCCGTTTGAGTAGATACGCATTGACCGGTTTGATTGAACCGGTAAATTCCAGCTTGACCGGCATTATTTTGAACGGAATCATTTTTAGATTCTTTCGCACATCCAAAACCTAAAACGAGAAGACTTAAACCTAAGATTAACTTTTTCATAAATACTCCTTAAAAAGTAGATACTTTCTTTAAATGCAATCGTAGCGCCAAACTTTCATTGCTTTGCTAAACTAGTGCAATCTGCAGTGAATTTTGAATTCAAAGGATCCAATTGAGATAAAATAAAGTGTCGAGGTCACAAATAATCCCGCAAACTGGCATACACCCGTCTCAGTTTGAGACGGGTTCACTGGGGCGGGAGTCTATAATTAGTCGTTCACTTCTTGAACGATAACAATGGATTTAAAACCATTTTGAGTTTTTAAATTTCCGGATGCATCAATTTCTTGTAAGCCCGTTTTTGTATTGATCACCGGAACGATTCCTTTACCCGAAGCTTTAACTGCTTCATTGATTCCCGGAATCGTGTCTTTATGAACCCGCACGCAGCCACTTGAGGCCCGATTTCCTAACATTTCATGACCCCCAGCTGAGAATTCCCAGGGAACTTCGTGCAAAGCTAACCCGTTTATGTCGTTAAAAAAAATCGCATAGGGCATATGAAACTGAGATTCTCCAGATTGATAATTTTGGTCTTCCACCCGCTTAACCGAATAAAAACCCTTTGTTGTGTGTCTCCAGTGAGAATTGGTTGTGCCTTTTTTATTTCCCCACTTACGAAACAATTTCGTAAAGCCTTTGACGATTTCCACGTCCTCTTTACCGGTTGAAACTTTATTAAATGGCAATTGAACTTCTAAGCCGTTGGTAAACATTCGTAAAGTTTGGGCTGAGGTTCCGGTGGCCGCTTTATTGACCACGATCACGTTTTCGAATTGGTTTAAAACTGATGTACCGGTTAAATAGGCCGCTTCATCGAACAACTGTCCAGCCGGAGCTTCGAAAGATGGCTCGACTTTAAAAGCATCCGCTTTTTTACTTTGAGCAAATACTTCCCCGGCAAAAAAATGAAAAGCCACCATAGCCAATAAAAATTGAGATACTTTCATAAAACGTTCCTCCACAAAGAATTTTGATTTCCGAAGCTATTTTGCTAAAACTATTCCGCTTTAAACTGAACTGAGATCGTTTTAAGGATAAAAAGTCGTCTAATTGTTTAACAATGAGACATTTAAAGCCACCCTTCTTGGCAATCAAAGAATAAAGAAGTAGAGTCGCATTTTGAATTTGACCCAGGAGAGTCCATGACTGATTTCATACCGAAGCAACCACCCCGTTCTTTTCGCATCGTACTCAATCTTGAGCGCCACGAAAGCCGCATGGACACTATTTTATTAAATGCGCTCAAAGCCCAAAAAGAAAATTTGGATATGAAAAATATTTCGCGCGGTAAATTGAAAGAGTATTTTGTCAACGGACAGATCGAAATTAAAGGGCAAGTTGCTCGTCCCTCTTCGTCTTTAGCCAAAGGTGTGACTTACGTTGATATTTTATTTAATGCTCCGGCCAAAGCTCCGCCAAAAGAAAAAAAACCTGTCAAAAAAGATTAAGCTTTGATGATCGGAAGCTTGAGCGCATTCCACGACAGCATTCCACCGGTCATATTCATGGTCTTTTTAAATCCCAGCCGCCCACTTTCGAAAGTGGCGGAACCGGATCTTCCGCCGCTACGACAAACAAACACAATTTCTTGATCTTTGTTCTCGGAATTTAAAAATTCGATCAAATCCGGTC
>JACMMZ010000044.1 GCA_014378775.1 Pseudobdellovibrionaceae bacterium | reverse complement strand
ATTAAAAAGTGCACTTCGACTAAGACCCGATCGAATTATTGTGGGTGAGGTTCGATCAAGCGAAGCTTTAGATTTGATTAACGCCATGAACACAGGTCACAAAGGCAGCATGGGAACCGTTCACGCCAATACTCCGGAAGACGCTATCGTCCGCCTTGAAGCTTTAGCCGCCGGCGGAGACGGAAAAATCAGCGAAAAAGCTCTGACTTCACAGGTTTCTTCGGCGATTGAAATCATCATTCAGATTTCTCGTTATTCCGACGGATCACGAAAAATCGGGGCCATCTCTGAAGTACGTGGCCTTGATGAAAAAGGTAAATATATCGTGGTGCCGATTTTTGAAATCAAAGCTCTTACACGAGCTGCAGATGGAAAATTAAACGGCGGGATTGAGCCTACCGGAAATATTCCCTCATTTTATCAAGAATTAATTGATAATAAAATTAATTTTCCACTGACCAAATTTCAAAAGCCCATCAAAACTGCGGCTTAATATGAAATTGATCTTCCTTTTTTTCTTCTTAAGCCTGACAGTTTTAGGGAAAGAGAAGCCCTCGGATTCAATTTGCGCGGGTGCGCGTGATTCTATTTTTTTTAAAAATATCGATGCTCTTAAATTGATTCCTGAAGTAATTATTACGAATAAGATTGTAGAAAATCTTCATTACGTAAATAAATATTATAAATACAACAGTAAAAAATGTAAGGCGGACGAAGTCTTTGTTGAAGGTCCCTTGTTTGCTGAAAAAGGTGTTTTATCTGTTTCACCGGCTGATCAAAATCGAAAAAAAATTCAGAATAGTTCCAAAGAGGAATTAGTTAGTTTCCGCGGAAACTCGTTTTGTGTAGATAAAAAGGAATTTGATAAAAAAAGAAATTATGCTCAATCGATTTTTCAAACCCGCGTGGCCAGCGGAAGTAAGAATGAAGGCACTTCATTTTTAGTCGGGCCTAACGTCGTTATGACCAATTATCACATCGCAGCCCCACCGGATAAAGATCCGCATAATTGCCGTTCGCTTGAGATTCGCATTAATGCAGAAGACGGCGAATGGATTTCGTGCTCAAAAATTTTGTATTGCAACAAAGATTACGACGTGTGTTTTGTCGAAATGAAAAAAAGCAAATCAGGCCAGCTCATTAGAGATTTGGCGCCAGGCTTAAAATTATCCACCGCAGAAATTGAAAGCAAAAACTATAATCTGATCGGAAATTCTTACTCAGAAGGAATTCAATCTTCACGCGGTCGCGTATTATCGTCGGCGGAAACTCAAAAATTTGACGGTTCTACTAAAAACGGTGAAATCATTCACTATATACCTATGATAGGTGGGTCATCTGGATCGCCCATAATTAATGAAAGCGGCCAAGTGATCGCCATCAACAAAGCTCATCACTCCTACACTGGGGAATCCGCGCGCCATTATGTATCCGAAAATGACGGCAGTTGGAACCTAGCGACTTCGATGAAGTTTATGAAATCTGATCTTTTAGAAAAACTGCAAGCGGCACAACCTGTGGATCGCGCGGATTTGAAAAAAGCCCTTGATTGCTTTAAGTAAAAAGCCTGTCGAATCAGCAGTTTAATCTACCTTAGTAGTTGCCGTTGGGGTTCGGTTTGAATTAGATTAGCCCGGTGCAATTCAGTTGTAAAATCACCCACGCTATTTTGACTCAGCTTGAATCTGAAAAGATCGACCTCTCGGTTTATTTTTCCGATGCGGATATTCCGTGGGAGAAATTACGTAATTCATCTTTATGGATGCGAGCCCCAGACATGGAGGCCTTTTTAGATCGCATGGTGAAGTCCACAGATATTTTAGTTCGTGCGGGTCATGCGACTCCGAAAAATAAAGTGTGGGGTGTTTTAGATAGCGTTCTGCGCATGATGCCGCAGCCCCAAGAAATTTTTCAGCAGCCGGAAAAATTTTTAGGTTATTTTATTTCACCGGAACCGCCGATTGAAAATATTGTGCGCACGGAAGAAGGTATTGCTTTCGATATTCCACTTCCCGCTGAACAGTATCCCCTGGTGACGACCTACTTGAAAGCGGCCTTTGAAGCGCTTCCGATTTATGTCGGACTAGACGCAGGCGTTTGTCGTTGGAATTTCATGCGCTTTGAATTGGATTGGCCTAAATCTCAAAAAACTATTTTGAATCAAGATGAACCTCACCAAATTTCTCCGCAGCTGATGCAAGATGTGATTTCGCAGTTACAACAAAGTAGCCGCGAGCTCGAAGAAAAAAACCAAGAGCTTCTTCGTCGTAATGAAGAACTGATTCGGATTAACCAAAATGCCGGATCCGCAAAGCCAGTTTCCGAAATTGAGCCAGAAGACTTTAATCAATTTAGAAATCAAAATGAAATTGAATTCCCGTTTATGAATCAGCCGGTGCATCAAGTGGCTCAGAATTTATCGAAGCTTCATGATTACATGGTGCGTGCGCATCAGCTGGTAGTTTTACTGACCGCTGGTCAGAAGCAAACACCCGGAATTAAACAAGCCTTCCACAAAGTGGATTGGGATATTGTGAAAGTACAGTATCCGCAAATCATTTCGGAAAGTTTAGCTATTTTAAAAAAAGTAAATAAACCAGGTCAATCCTAATTAATCGAAAGGCCCGTCATGTCTGAAATTATAAGTGTCATATCCCGTGAAATTCTTGATAGTCGCGGAAATCCAACAGTTGAAGTTGAAGTCACCACCGCTGACGGAAGCATGGGCCGTGCCGCCGTTCCCTCAGGAGCCAGCACCGGAGCTCACGAAGCCAGCGAACTGCGAGATGAGGATAAAAAACGATATCACGGTAAAGGTGTTTTTAAAGCGGTAGATAACGTCCGAGAAAAATTAGCTCCGGAAATCGTGGGGCTGAATGTTTTTGAACAAGTTTATATCGATAAAGTTTTGCGCGACGTCGACGGCACAGAAAATAAATCAAACTTAGGGGCCAATGCCATTCTTGGCGTATCACTAGCTGTGGCTCACGCCGCCGCCAAATCAGCCGGGCTTCCGTTATACCGCTACGTCGGGGGTTCGCAAGCCTGTCGATTACCAGTGCCTTTAATGAATTTACTCAACGGCGGAGCGCACGCAAACAATGGATTAAATATTCAAGAATTTATGATTGTTCCGACGGTGAATAATTCCTTCGCCGAAAGTCTTCGTGCCGGATCAGAAATTTTTCACACGTTGAAAAAAATTCTAAATAAAAAAGGATTATCTACCGCGGTTGGAGACGAAGGGGGATTTGCTCCTGTTCTCAAATCAAACGAAGAGGCTTTAGAATTATTAATGGAAGCGATTCTAGCAGCCGGTTATGAAGCCGGACAAAATGTTTTCCTAGCCTTAGATTGCGCCGCTACGGAATTTTTCGACGGAAAAAATTATAAATGGGAGGGAAAAGCCATCTCTGGTGGTGAACTCCAAAATGTTTATCAAAAATGGACCGAGAAATTTCCTTTGGTCAGTATCGAGGACGGATTTTCGGAAGATGATTGGGATTCATGGGTCCAGGCAACTGCCGCCATGGGTAATCGCGTGCAAATCGTCGGAGATGATTTATTTGTTACAAACCCGAAACGCTTACGTATGGGTTTAGAAAAAAAGGCCGCCAACGCGTTGTTAGTTAAAGTAAATCAAATCGGAACTTTAACCGAAACTTACGATGCCGTGAGCTTAGCTCAAAGAAATAATATGAAAACGATCATGTCCCACCGAAGTGGAGAAACCGAAGACACCACCATTGCTGATCTGGCAGTGGCTTTAAATTGCAGTCAGATTAAGACCGGAAGTTTATGCCGATCCGAGCGCATTGCAAAATATAATCAGTTGTTACGGATCGAAGAAGATTTAGGTGGAGTCGGAATCTACTGGGATAAAGCTGGATTTCGCTAAGAACAAACAGGTTTTATTGTGTTTCCCAGCCCACGACGCGACCGCCTTCAAAAAAGACATAGCGTCTTTCTCTTTTGTACCCGTTCGGCGAAGGCACATCACGGATGTAGCGCCATTTTTCATTTTTGTAAACAGGGTTACCGCTGTATTCAACTGATTCCGGTTCGCCCCACGATTTTTTTACAAGTTCCTGATTCATTCCCAAAGTCAAATCTTGCGTTTCGACCACTTCTAAAAAATCTTTGTCTGATTTAGCGCGCGACCAAATTTTATTTCGATTAACCCAGGACTGACGACCTTCCATTGTCGGATGAGATAAATAATCCACTTTTTCTTGATCGCTCAGTAAATACGGTAGAACTTTCGAATAATGGAGACGTTCTTTTTCTGAGTCCAAAGTTCTTTCTAATGCGCGCACTTTATATCGAGATAAAATCTGAGATCGTTCTTCATCAGAAAGTTCGTTGTCCGGATTAAAACCTAATTCAAAAGCATATTTTTTGAGATCGTGCTCAGGAATAACTCCAGTATCCTTTCGAATCGTTCCTTCACGCCGTACGCTGACACGGTTTACTTCCGGGCTCAGCTCCGAACGATCGGCTGTTTTTAATTGGTAAAGCCCGCAAGAAGAAAACGTCAAAAAGATGAGGGTCTTGAGAATGATCAACCAGCTATTTTTCATTGTTTCAGTATAGCGATTTTTTGACCGGATGATAAGAGGGTACTCGCGGGTATTTCATTGTCCTAGACAAAAGATAGCAAAACAGCAGATATAAAGTCGATTTAGCTGGATTTTAGAAGAGTTCATTATTAACTTGAGATATCCATGAGTGACGAAACAAAAAACAACCCCGAAATCGAAGCCCCCAGTGAAGACGATGTTTTAAAAAATATCGACGCTTTTCTTGCCGAGGAAGATCCTGATTTTGTTAAAAGCATGTCTGAACTCAAGATTGATAATTCAGCGGTCAATTTATCGGTTTTAGACAGTGCTCTGGAAATGGAAGAAGCTTCCAACTTCGTGCACCCGTCCACGTCGTTTGCTGAACGGTTAACGCAAGTCTTGGATTTTAGAAATAATTTCAGTCTTGTCATTAAATTTTGGATGAGCGTAGGGATTGTCATCGCGGCGGTGTATTTTACGGCCAAAGGCCCTTTCTGGGATAATCCAGCATCATTATTTTTAACTTCGTTTGCAGAATGGGGAGCCCCCGTTCAAGATTACAACCCGTCGGATGAAGTTCAATTCTTTTTTGATAATCCTCGTTTGTCTAAAAATTTGCTCGAACTAAAAAAAATGGTAGTCAATTTAAAACCATCTTCTGGATCTTCTGCTAATCCCATGCTGGCTTTTGAAGTTCGGGTGGAGGGTTTATCCAAGGAAGTTATGGTTGAGTTAAAAGACCGCGAATCAGAATTTGTGGATCGTATTTTGCGCGTGACCGAAGATTTTTCCTACGACGAAGTGTCTGAGGCGTCCGGGAAGCAAAAACTTGGCGAAAAGATTGTTGATGTCATGAATGCGAACCTGACCAAGGGTCAAGTTCGCAAAGTTATGTTTTCAAGTTTTTTCCTTAAAAATTAATCGTTTCATCCTCTGAATTGTGTTGCATCAATGTTATAATTTTTCAGCCGATCATGCAGAGTGGATTTAGGTATTCCCAAATCCGATGCTGTTCTTTTTTGGCTTCCACCGTTAGCAACGAGGCGCTTTAAAATCATTTGTTTTTCAATTTCTTTAATTACCGAAGATGACTGCGGTTGAAAGTTGGTTCGCACATGTGCATCGACATGCTCTTTGCGGTGAATCAACTTATCAATAATTTCTTCGGTGATGTATTGTTTCGCATACAAAGTGCTGGCTCGAGTCACGACATTTTTGAGTTCACGAATATTTCCGGGCCATTCATATTTTTTAAGTTTTGCGATGGCACTAAAAGAAAATCGTACTCGCATTTTTCGTGCGAAAGAATAAATAATTTCATCAAAATCTTCCATGCGATCTTTGAGACTCGGTACTTCAATATTGATAATGTTCAAACGGTAAAATAAATCAGTTCGGAAAGTGCCTTCTTGAATTTTGGCGTAAAGATTTTGGTGAGTTGCCGCGATCACGCGAACATCGGTTTTGATATTTTTGTCCGATCCTACGGGACGAATTTCTTCATTTTCTAGCGCCCGAAGAAGCTTCGCTTGCAAGGCAAACGTCAAATCTCCGATCTCATCTAAAAACAGCGTTCCGCCCCGAGCCGCTTCAAAAGCTCCTTTACGATCGCTGATGGCTCCGGTAAAACTTCCTTTGACGTGACCAAATAATTCACTTTCGACCAAAGTTTCTGTCAAAGCCGAACAGTTCACACTCAGAAACATTTGATGGCTGCGTGCAGAGCAATCATGAATCGTTCGCGCGACAACATCTTTTCCTGATCCGGAAGATCCTAAAAGAAGAACGGTGTGATCTGTAGGACAAACCGCTTCCAAAGATTTAAGTTGTTCATTCCAATACACCGATTTGCTTGAGAGCGGAAAAATATTTTTTTTCAGATTGATGTCGTGCACGACAAATTCTGCAAAACCCGCCGAAATAATGTCACCATCACGTAGTTGAGCCTCTAGTATCTGAGCTCCGTTGACGAAAGTGCCCGTGCTGGACCTTAAATCTTTGATCATGAGCTTTCCATCTTTGATTTCTAAGCGACAATGGCGAGGCTCGAGCTCCAGGTCAGTTACCTGAATTTGACAACTCGAATCCTTTCCTAAATGCGTGTAGCTTTCCAAAGGCTCATTTTTTCCGATGTTCCAAAAATTGCGGGTTCCATCAAGTTGTTCAATTTTATAAGTCATAATTAATCCTTTCCGATTATCATGAAGGAGTTCTATTTCAAGAATGGATCCGTATTTGAGATCTGAGGGAATCGGGTGAAGCCAAATAGGTTTGAGCTGAGCCGACTCTGATGAAAAAAATTTCTAAAAAACGAGAATTCGGTCTTAAAAATGAGAAAATTTCAAAAATTGAGCCTTGGCAAGAGGTTCTAAATGACGATCTCATTGGAATAGACTATGCTTCTGGTCATATATAAAAGTGAGCGTTTATGGCAGCAAAAATCAGTTACATTAAAAGTGCGGTCTTAGAAAAAGACTATCCGGTGCATGATAAATTTGAAGTGGCCTTTATGGGTCGTTCGAACGCCGGTAAGTCATCGCTGATCAATAATCTTTCGAAATCTAAGATTGCTAAGGTCAGTCAAACGCCGGGAAAAACGCGATTGCTTAATTTTTTCAATTTCGCCGACAGCTATGTTTTGGTAGATATGCCAGGATACGGCTACGCTTCAAGGAGCGGGAGTGAAGTCGAAGAATGGCAACCCATGATAGAAGCTTACTTGTCAGAACGTGGTTGTCTTGCTGGTTTAGTATTAGTGATGGATATTCGTCGCAAGTGGACGAAAGAAGAAGTTGTTCTGGTTCAGTTCGTTCAAAATTATGGACGTCCTGTCGCCATAGCACTGACCAAATCGGACAAAATTACCAAAGCCGAAATCGCGAAGGCCGTAGCCAAACACAAAAAAGATTCTAAAATTAACGAAATTTTTGTTATTTCAAATACTAAAGAGACCGGCTATAAAGACTTGGAAGAGCACATCTATAAAAAATGGATTGAAACTCAAGAAGAAGATTACGCCGCCATGAAAAAAGCCGAAAAAGAAGAAGCCAAAGCCGCAGAGACAAAGTCATGAAAATAGTTGGAATTATTCCAGCTCGCTTCGCTTCAACCCGATTTCCCGGAAAGCCCCTGCAACTCTTACAAGGAAAACCTTTGATACAGTGGGTAACCGATGTGGTTACTGGGTGCTCCGCTTTATCTGATTTTTATGTCGCAACTGAT
>JACMMZ010000043.1 GCA_014378775.1 Pseudobdellovibrionaceae bacterium | reverse complement strand
GGGGGTTGCAGATGGATTTTCCTTCGTCTCGACAAAAACGGCCGAATCACTTCTAGAATTCTTATTCCTAAGTCCAAAAATGACCGCTATAAAAGCGAAGCTAAATGTAATCACGATTTTAAAAATGAGTTTTCTTTTCATAACTCAAGCTTACGCTAGAAAATGAGCTTTGCAAACTTCGACATTTCACTTAAATTGCAAAAATAGCCCCGCATATCCGGTTAATTTTTAAAAAATTCCTTGTGCCGTGTTCTACGGCAACAAAGCATGAGTTCTAAGAGAAATTAATAGTTTCATCCACATAGCTTGGCATTTTGACTTTGTTTCATGCTTGTTTTTGGTAAGATAGGGGTGGCCTTTCCCTTTTCAATTTTTAACATGTTGGTTTTGCAAAATTATTTTGTTAGCTTCGCACTAAGTGCACCATAACTACGAAGGAAATTTATGAAAAATAATTTTTTAAGTATCGTTTCATCTTCAATTCTTTTAGCTGCAATGGTCTTCTCTAGTTGCACTCGAAAAGAGGCTGAACTTGGGTCAGCTGAAAATCCAATTAAGCTTCATTTTGTTCCATCAGTCGATGCTAAAGTAATCGAAGATAGTTCAGCAAAATTCAAAAGTTATTTAGAAGCCAACACTCCGTACAAATACGAAATTACAATCCCTCAGTCGTTTATTGCGGTGGTTGAAGCATTTGGAACAAAACGGGCGGACGTGGCTGCGATAAATACTTTCGGATACGCTTTAGCTCATAAAAAATACGGAGCCGAAGCGCGTTTGACCGTTATTAGACATGGTGCGGATACGTACCAATCTCAATTTATTGTGAAAGCGGGAAGCCCAATTAAGTCGATCGCTGATTTATCTAACAAAAAAGTAGCCTTCGTCGAGCCAGCTTCAATGTCTGGCTATATTCTTCCTCAAAAAACCTTAAACGATCAGAAAATAAATCTTAAGGAAACAGTTTTTGCCGGTAAACACGATAATGTCGTTTCAATGGTGTATAACGGCCAAGTCGATGCCGGGGCGACTTTTTACTCTCCACCATCCAAGGGTGAAAAGGGGATAGCTAAAATGGAAGACGCGCGTCGTCTGGTATTAACTCAGTACCCAGATGTAGAGAAAAAAGTTATTATCTTGTCATTGTCAGATTCGATAAAAAATGATCCGATTATCTTTAGAAAAGATCTTTCGAGCGAAATGAAAGACAAGATTGTGAATGCCATGATTTCGTTTGTTGACACGGTGGATGGAAAAGCCGCTTACAAAGCCGTTTACGGTGTCACCGAAGTAAAAAAATCGACGGATGCAGATTACGCAGCCGTGCGCGAAATGTTAGACAGTAAAGATTTATCTGAAATGATGATGAAAAAATAATAAGAAAGAATTTTTTATGTCGGAACATATTTTGAAAGTTAAAAATTTGGTGAAAACTTATCCAAACGGAGTTCAGGCTTTGAAGGGTATCAGTTTTGACGTCAAAAAAGGTGAATTTTTGGTTGTGATCGGTTTGAGCGGTTCGGGTAAATCCACTTTATTACGTTGTCTGAATCGCCTGCATGAACCGAGTCGCGGAGATATTCAGTTCATGGGATCGAGCACGAAAACCGAATCAATTCGAAACCTCAGAACAAAAATGGGAATGATTTTCCAACATTTCAATTTGATTGCTCGGCATACAGTTCTAAGTAATGTTTTGATGGGACGGTTGGGATACACATCGACTTTCAAAAGTTTATTCGGTTTTTTTTCTCAGTCGGATAAAGATCAAGCTATGAAATACCTGAAGCTTGTGGGTATTCAGGAAAAGGCGTACATCCGCGCTGATCAACTTTCCGGGGGTCAGCAGCAAAGGGTCGCGATCGCTCGGGCCTTGGTTCAAAATCCTCAAATTTTATTGGCTGACGAACCAGTGGCTTCCTTGGATCCAGCCACATGTCACATCGTGATGGATTACTTAAAAAAAGTAAACGAAGAATTGGGAATTACCATTATTTGCAATTTGCATTTCCTATCTCTGGTCCGTCAGTACGCCACTCGAGTCATCGCATTGAAAAATGGTGAGCTGGTCTATGAAGGTGATCCGAAAAATATCGATGAGGCTTGGTTTGAAAAAATCTACGGCGAAAGCGCAAAAGAAGTTCATATAAATTAAAGGGTGATGATGTGAAGCTGTACGTATTTAGAAGATCTTTGTTAGACGGACTTTCAATCGCAATTTTAATCAGCGTGGCTTTATCTTTGATCTTAAATCCGACCGAAGAGCAATGGCTCAATCTGCCTCTTGTTTCGATGATCTTCATGGGCGCTATGCTCGTTGGTGCCTTAGTCAGCCAAATTTTAAATTCGATCGGTGTAAAAACCATGGGCCAGAATTTATTCGAACCTGATTTTGAAAAAGCCAAACAAGAAGCCAAATCCTGGTACCAAACTTTTTGGGGCTGGCACTTATTTGTGACCGTGTTTGCTTTGTTCATTGTCGGATTATTTAAGACAAAATTTTCATTTTACGAATTAACCAACGAAGATGGATTCGAAGGCGCCAAAAGACTATTTGCAGGAATTTTTAATCCGAACTGGGATGTGTTACCACGAGCCGTTTTGAATATAATAGAAACTATTTTCATGGCTTTTTTAGCGACGTTCTTAGCTATACCTTTTGCATTTTTCCTTAGTTTCTTAGCCGCGAAAAATATTATGAAGGGACCTGTTCCTTTTTTAATCTATACCTTGATTAGAACATTTTTAAATGTAACTCGTTCTGTTGAGGCTTTGCTTTGGGCCATTATCTTTTCTGTTTGGGTAGGTATCGGTCCGTTTGCGGGCATGCTGGCATTAATGATTCACTCGATCGCTTCGTTAACTAAGCAGTACTCCGAAATAGTTGAAACGGTCAGCGAAGGCCCCATTGAAGGGGTTCAAGCTTGTGGTGCGAACAAATTGCAAACGATTTGGTATGCGATCGTGCCTCAAGTTGTCTTGCCTTACATTTCTTTCACGATTTACCGCTGGGATATCAACGTTCGTATGGCCACCATTATCGGCTTGGTAGGCGGTGGCGGAATCGGGACGATGCTGATCAAATACCAGGGTCAAGCTATGTGGGCCGAGGTCGGAACCATTATCGTGGTTATTGCTGCCGTCGTTTGGATGATGGATCAAGCTTCAGCTTATATTCGTGAAGCCCTCAAGTAATTTTCAATTTGATCAGAATTAAATGCTTTAAAACCAGTATCCGTAGCTAGGCTGCGGATGGATAGGGCTTTTGCAACGGTTTGCGCCTCCACGGCTCGGTATTTCTTCATTGATCCTGTCAACAAAGGGTTTAAAAGCGGTGCGATTAATTTTGCAAGATTTTCTGCTGGACGAAAATCTGATCTTTCACCCAGTAGTAAAGAAGGTTGGAAAATTTCGATACTGGAAATATTTAATTTTTTGACGGTTGATTCCATCTCGCCTTTCGTGCGGCTGTAAAATCCAAGTGATTTTGGATTGGCACCAACAGAAGACACGACCAATAATTTTTGAGCCGATACGGCTTCAGCTAGTTTTCCAAATTCGACAACGTAATTATAATCAACTTTTCTAAAAGCCTGTTTTGATCCCGCTATTTTTATGGTGGTGCCTAAACAACAAATAAAAATATCCGCTTTTAAGTTTTCCTTCAAACGATTGATTTCATCAAAATTAATAACTTGATTTCGCTCTTTTGAAAGAGGGGTGTCTTGTGATTTTCGCGTCAACGTTATAATTTGACTGACTTTTTTTTCTTCATTCAAAAAACGAAGAACGTGACTACCGATGGCTCCGGTTGATCCGACCATGCAAACAACTAAATTTGAAGTGTTCATGTTAAGATGCTAACAAGAACACTTCGCTACGACAAATTATTTTATTACGGATGGCTTAAGTAATTAGTCCACTTCACGCAAAGACTTACGCAAATGGCGTTTTTCAAACCAATCGATTGAGAACAATATCTCTCAAGGCGTGCATTTGAATAGATTTCGTCCTTTACAATTTCAGTTGATTGAACCGCAGCTTCCGCAGTGGTGCTTTCCATTGTCATTGGACGACTGAGCTGATCAAAAGAGACAGATTTTTTTGCTGCGCTCAGTTCGCTTTCAGCCTGGCTTCCCGTAACTTGAGTGCCTGCGATGATTGATTTAATTTCGTTCGTGCCCCCAGCTGTTTTGTTTGGTTCGCAAATAGCTAAAGCTGCAGAGGTAATCGTAAGGGCTAAAGCAAAGAATAATGATTTCATAACGTGGTACTCCTTTTATTAATTTTTATAACATATCAAAGAAAAGTCTTAAGGTCGGAACGCTTACGGGGCTACTCGGTATTTGAACTTCGGATGACGATCGGATGCGGTACGCTTTGCCTTCCGCTGTATCTTGGGTAAATATTTTATGTAGGTTCGATGCGAAATTGACGTCTTTGACAAAAATAGCCATTTCACCTTCGATACGCTCCGATCGAGGGTGAAGGTTGTAACTCATAATCATTGAAAACTTACTGTCGACAACAACTAATTTCGAATGAAGAGTCGCTCCGCGCTTAACGTAAACTTCGGCTCCCATATCTGCAAATTCCGAAACACTTCGTAAAATGGGAATACTAACGATCGGCTCATCAACGCTTTCAGCTGAATTTGTAAAGATACGAACTTTCACTCCACGTTCATCGATGGCTTTTTTTAATTCATTTTTCAATGCTGGGAATAATATAATGTAAGCATTTTCGATATCAATTTGAGTCTTTGATGTGCGAATCGCTTTCAGTAACGTCAACATGATGGTTGAACCCTGGGTTGATTTGATTGGATCATGATTGATCACACTGATCTGGATTTTTTCGCCCGGAGTTGACGGGGCAGTCGTCGATTTCACTTTTGCAAAATTTAATTTCCGAGATAATACTTGTTCATTCCAAACCTGAGCAAATAATCTGTTTCCGTCAGCAGCTCCCGTGCCTTCAACATAAATGTCCGTGTCTCTCCAACGGGGAACAGTTAAGTCAGGATTTTTATGACTGTAGAAATCACCCATATTAAGACCGCCAGCAATCATTTCTTTATTATCAACGATGATCATTTTACGGTGTTGTCCCGCAAACGGTTTTGTGATGCTGAACCAACGAATGACTTCAACGCCATTATCTTCTAAGCGTTTAACTTGATCACCGTGACCCGTGGTTGCGGCGACTTGGCCATCAACAATAACGCGAATTTTTAAATTTGGATTTTGCTTTTTGCGATCGAGTAATAAATCAACTGACTGAGCTCCGGTCATGTCGTCGTAGATTGACCACGTCAAAATATTAATTGATTCAGAGGCTCTGTTCATAATCAACTCGCGCTGAGCAAATGATGCGGGTCCATCGACCAGAATTTTTACGCTGCGTGTGTTAACCCAAAAGCTATCGGATAAAGAAAGAATATTGGGATTTTTTTCATCTGCATTAATTCTTTCAACCATCTTATTTGATAATGCCGACCATTCTAAATACTCGTTAGCTTTAGAATCCGCACTTAAGCCTCGAACGCGGATGGTCGCTTCTATCGAAGCTACCAGCATACCCTTAGCGTAAGCTAATTGCGCCGGAGGCAAAGCTTGAAGTTGCTTTCCAACGGCATTGTTTCCTGATTTAAGTTTTTCCACGAGTTGTTCAATGATCACGCCCAACTTTCCGTAGTTGACCAAAAGAGCTAAGCCATGAAGAAGTTCTGTTTCTTCTTTTGTCGTTTCTTTTTGTGAAAGATCTTGAATATTATTCGCCGCAATGGATTTTGATTGAGCCAAAGTCGTTGGATCCTTAAGGATTGAAACTAAATATCCCATGGCGCCTTGTTTAAGAAGCTCCTGTTGAGGAGCCGTTAATTCTTTGATTTCCGAAATCAACGCCGATTTTATTTTATTTGGTGGTACTTGAGCAAAAGAGTTAACCCCGATTAGAAAAGAGAGTACGCTAACAGTAAGAGTTTTTGATATGGTAAAATCTCGCATAAGTGCTCCAATGAAGTTTGTTCAATTGGAGTAGTTGCGAATGCTGTACCTTACAGAGTTAGATTTAAATCGATCTGAGTGAAATCAGGTGTCTCAGAGTTAGACAGTGTGCCTGTGGGCGGTCATTTTCAACCGACCATTATAAATCGTAAAAAATCTCAATCGGAGTTTCAATATCAGTCGCCAATGATTTTTTCACCGGGCAGGCATTCGCCGAATGTTCAATTTTACGTCGGACGTCTTCTGCGATAGAGCGAGGCATGTGAATAGTTGTATTGAATGCGGCGATTTTACGGGGTTTATCACCCATCACTTTTTCCACCGATATGGTTGCGCCCTTAATATCGATGTTATCCCTTTCAACAACAATGGCAATCGTCGTCAAAATACAAGTCCCTAAAGCGGTAGCGACCAAATCAGTAGGAGAAAATTTTTCTCCTAGCCCCTGATTATCTTTCGGGGCATCTGTCTCAATTTGTGATCCCGATGGCTCGTGAGTCGCTAAACAATGTTTTTGTCCTTGATAAACAGCTTCAATTTTTACCATATCATTTCCTTTTCAGGTACGCCGTACCGTATCCGGCGATATACTCGCGGATACGGTACGGCGTACCTTGGTTTCTTGGTTTTAGGTTTGCGAATTACCACTGGTGTACGGGATCAAATTGTTCGGGCTGTATAAACTTTCTTCGTCCCAATGAAAAAGGTCAACTCCTAAGGCGATGGAAAGAACTTGATTTATGTTTTCCACAAAATGGAATTTAATTTGAGTTGTGACTTCGGGTGGTACGTCTTTCAAATCTTTTTCATTTTTGTTACACATAATAATTTCGGTCACTCCAGCACGATGAGCAGCGATCACTTTTTCTTTAATTCCACCCACCGGCGTAACTTTTCCGCGCAAAGTAATTTCGCCCGTCATGGCCATTTTTGGGTTCACGGCACGGCGTGAAACCAGAGAGGCCAATGAACTCAATAAAGTAATTCCAGCAGACGGACCATCTTTCGGGGTTGCGCCAGACGGAACATGCAGATGAATATCAAATTTACTAAAATCAAATGTCGGCGCCAGCACCGCCATCCGAGCCTTAATTAATGATTTTGCAATTTGAGCCGATTCTTTCATAACGTCACCAAGTTGTCCGGTGATGATCATGTCTCCTTTTCCGGGAACCAGAGCCGTTTCGATAAATAAAATATCTCCGCCGACAGGGGTCCAAGCAAGACCGGTCACGACTCCGGGTGTAGCGACAATGTCAGTCACTTCATTCGGGTAGCGTTCTTGTCCAAAAATATCTTCTAAAGAATTCAAATCGACTGTAAGAGTCTTTTCTCCTCGAATAATTTTTTCCGAAGCGTATCTACAAATCTGCGCCATCTTTCGTTGCAGATCACGAACTCCGGCTTCACGCGTGTAATGCGAAATGATACGTAAGATAACTTCATCAGTCATAAGAATCTGAGTCGGATCTATTCCGTGTTCCGAAAGTTGCTTTGGTAACAAATGAGTTTTCGCGATGTGAAACTTTTCTGAAGTGGTGTAACCCGAAAGATCGATCACTTCCATACGATCCAGTAAAGGTAACGGAATACCTTCCAGGCTATTGGCTGTCGCAATAAAAAACACCTTCGATAAATCAAACGGCGTATCTAAGTAATGATCGGCAAACGCGGTATTTTGTTCAGGATCTAAAACTTCCAACATAGCCGAAGCCGGATCGCCGGAATAACTTCGCGACATCTTGTCAATTTCATCTAACACAAAAACGGGATCATTTTCTCCGGCTTTTTTAAGCGAAGAAATAATTCTTCCCGGCAATGCACCGATATAAGTTCGACGATGACCGCGAAGTTCTGATTCATCCCTTAAACCTCCAAGGCTTACGCGTTGGTATTTTTTTCCTAATACTTTAGCGATACTTTGACCGAGCGATGTCTTTCCGACCCCGGGCGGGCCGATAAATAAGAGGATTGAACCACGTTTATCCTTTTTAAGTTTCAGCACCGCTAAGTGCTGTAAAATTCTTTTTTTAATTTTCGCTAGCCCGTAATGATCAAGGTCTAAAGTTTTCTCAGCTTCTAAAATATCAAAATCTTTAAATTCGGATGATTTATTCCACGGAAGTGCGCAAATCAAATCAAGATGTGATCGTATCATTTGATATTCTGGAGACTGAGTATTCGAATTTTGCAATTTTTTCAACTGCTGCTGCGCTAATTCTAAAGTTTCCTGAGGTAATTGAAGTGCCGCAATTTTGATTTTATAATCATCAGTCACCGAGACTTCATCGCCGTCATCACCGAGTTCTTCTTTGATGGTTTTCAATTGCTCTCGCAGAATATGTTCCCGCTGCGTTTGACCGAGTTTGCTATGAAGTTTCGAGCGAATATCTTGTTGAACCTCGAGCGTTCCTTTGTACTGTTGCAGTAAATTAAGTAGATACATCACGCGATCTTTTAAATTAACCATTTCCAGTAACTTTTGTTTTTCATTCAACGCAATTTCAGAATTAGCCGCAGCTAAATGCGATAGCAGCGAGACATCTTCGATGCCGGCAATAAGTTCTTGAATCTGATCGGTATTTCCCGGCAACAAGCGTAAAACAGAATTAGAAATTTCACGCAGACTTGAAAGAAAAGCGGACTGCGTGGTTTCATCTATATCGACAATATCATCCAGGCGTTCAGTGTAGGCTTCAAAAA
Source organism: Pseudobdellovibrionaceae bacterium (assembly GCA_014378775.1). Classification (GTDB taxonomy): domain Bacteria; phylum Bdellovibrionota; class Bdellovibrionia; order Bdellovibrionales; family Bdellovibrionaceae; genus Pseudobdellovibrio. Next base: position 947 of record JACMMZ010000043.1, on the reverse strand, counting down.
TTTCACTTTCGGCTTTGTAAGATGTAATCTTCATGCGGTAGTAACCACGCACCACAATAAAGTATCCAGAATCTGGCGTACCTTTTATTGATTCAATTTTACAAAGCGTTCCGATCTCGTGAAGATCGTCGATACTTTCCACGGTTTGATCAGGATGTTTCTGAGCGACGGTTAAAATCCAGTTATTTTTAAGTGCGGCTAAATCAACCGCACGAATGCTTTTGTCACGACCTACACGGAGGTTTTGCGTGACGCTCGGATAAATAACAGTATTTTTCAAGGGTAAAACGGGGATAGCTCCAACGGGCATTGACATGGTGTGCTCCTAACTTGTTAAAGAACAATGTGAGGTCGTAAATGAATTCGTCAAGGTAACTATATTGGTTACAATATAAAAAAATGGTGCCCATCCTGCATAGTTATCGACGATTTAAAAACACTTACAACTCCGGATATGGTACGGCGTACCTTTTTATTGATAAAGGTCGGGGTTTTTTGTAGGGTGCGCTTATGAAAAAAATATTTTTAAATTTATTTGGTTTGTTGATTGGTTTAAGTTTTTTAACTGGGTGCACAAAATCGAAAGAGATTGGGAGCGTCGAGAATCCGCTCAAATTTTATTTGGTTCCGGCTCAGGATTTAATGGGTTTGGAAACCACAGGAAAAGCATTAAAAAAATATTTAGAAGCAGAGCTTGGCATTTCCGTAGTTGTTGAATTGCCGCCAAACTATATCGCGGTGGTTGAAGCCTTCGGATCGAAGCGGGCGGACGTCGCGATTTTAAATACTTTTGGTTACATCTTGGCGAAAGAAAAATATGACGTGGTGCCGCGGTTAAAGCTGGTCAATCGCGGTCGCGATGAATATTTTGGTCAAATTATTGCTCACGTCGATGGACCAAAAACGATTCAAGAAATTAACGGAAAAACTTTTGCGTTTGTCGATCC
>JACMMZ010000042.1 GCA_014378775.1 Pseudobdellovibrionaceae bacterium | reverse complement strand
AGGACTCTGATGTCCCTTCGTTCTATCTTGACTTTTGTTTATACATTGTATATACTTCTAGAGTAGCCAGAGAGGTGGAACGAATGTCAGTAAAAATTCAAAAATGGGGGAACTCTCTTGGAGTTCGAATTCCTAAAGCAGTTATTGAAAAGGCCAATCTCAGCGAGCACTCAGAAGTAGAAGTTGAGTCTAAAAATGGAACGATTGTTATCTTTCCAGCAAAAAAGCAATATTCACTTGAATCGTTATTAGATCAAATTACTAAAAGTAATCTTCATCATGATGACGACTTCAAAGTGGAAGGCGACGAGGTCTGGTAATGAGTTATATACCTCATCGAGGAGACATTATTTGGCTTAACTTTACTCCACAGGCTGGTCACGAGCAAATGGGAACACGGCCAGCTCTTATTTTATCGCCTGAAAAATACAATAAAAAAACTGGTTTGGCGGTTTGTTGTCCGATTACATCAAATATCAAAGGTTATCCTTTTGAAGTCGTTGTTTCGGGAAAAAAAATCAAAGGTGCCGTCCTGAGTGACCATTTAAAAAATCTTGATTGGAAAATTAGAAAAGCTAAGTTTATCGAAAAAGCATCTGATGACGTAGTCAAGCAGTGCTCACTCAAAATTTCTGCGCTTATTATTCATGAGTAATTTTTAATATCAGTAATTCAAGTAGCAAAGTTCTCAATTCGTCTCATTGAACACACCAGATAATAGCTTATTAAAATGTCCAACCTAAGGTATATTCCAAGGTTAGACCGGTGTTAGAAACACCACTTGCTTCATCCACTGTAGAGCCGGATGAATCTTCAATTTTAACTTTTGTACTACCTACAGTACGAATTCCACCGCTCAGCATCTGATTAAAGCTTTGCCAAAACCAGCCATATCCAACATAGCACCCTAAAATAGTCGCAGTCACTTTGCCACTCAGGTCGCTTGTTGTTGATTTAGATTTCACATCAATACTCATAAATTCGATATTCGGCCCCACCACGAGTCCATCTTTATAAACTTCGTTGGCGAACCAATTTGCCCGAGCACCCAAAGCAAAAATACGATAATTATACGAGTTTGAAGAATTCGAACTTGTCGTTGAGCTCGAATTAAAATTCCAAAGACCTAGACTTGGCCCCAAAGTCCAATTAGGGGAAACAGCGATATCTAAATTTGTATTTACGTAGCCAACAATTGCGTGAATAGGGCTAAAACGAAAGTTATATGTATCAGCTTGCGCTAACGACGAAAAAATCAAAATACAAACTATAATTTTTTTCATAAATCTCCTGTTGATTTGTATAATAAATAATAGCTCATCTGATCACGCTAAGTGGAATATTTCAATAAATATACTTAGGCCCTCATAACCAGAAATTTTATTTATTTTTTCAAAAAAAGACGGTTAACTCAGCCGTCTGTCACTCGTCTGTGCCCAGTTGGTGGAATTGGTAGACACGCAGGTCTCAGAAGCCTGAGTCGAAAGATGTAGGGGTTCAAGTCCCCTCTCGCGCACCAGATAGTTTCCTCAATGATATAATTAACTAGCTTTAGAAAAAGTAAACCCAAACTCAAATGAAGCACCACAAGCACTAGCAATTTTAGATAGTAAAGGAATTGATGGCGTTCGCTTGTCAGTGCCACTTTCTAATCGAGCAATAACACTTTGAGTAGACCCAATTTTTTTGGCTAATTGAGCCTGTGTTAAATCTGCTCTAAGTCTTGCCGATCGAACAGCATAAGCAATTTCAGTCTTTGATTTTTCTTCTTCAAATAACATACGGGTTGTTGGATCTTTAAGAATTTTATTGAAAAAGTCTTTACCTGATTTGGTTACTTTATTTTTTTTCATAGTCCTAAAACCTCTTTCATTCTTTTTTCAGCCATTTCTAAATCACCTAATGGTGTTTTTTGAGTCGTCTTTTTAAACACATGAAGCCAGGTCATCGAATCCGATTCAACAATAACATAGGCTATCCGAAAGCCACCACTCTTGGCATTGAACTTAATTTCCCAAAGTTTTCCTCTGAGTGGTTTAAATTGAACGCGCGGACAGTCTAATCCATACTTTTCAATTCCTTCAAAGACGTCAGCAAATCGCGCTTGATCTAATTTTGGAAGATCAATGATGAAGTCTTCAATAGGTGATCTTCCGCTAACTGTTTGATAGAACTTGATTTCCATAGGTAAGACAATATAGCCAAATGGCTATATTGTCAACTTTTATTTTGGTTTCTGCAGGCTCAACCGCAAAATAAACCGACTTATCTTGCTAATATTTATTTGTTTTTTCAAAAAAAGACGGCTACTTTAGCTGTTCATGTGCCCAGTTGGTGGAATTGGCAGACACACTAGGCTTAGAACCTAGCGCCGCAAGGCATGGGGGTTCGACTCCCTCACTGGGCACCAAGTTTTCTCAAGTTCTTCATACTATAAAGTTATGACGACAAATTATAAATACAGCAAAATAGAAACGACCCTTTGGAACTGGCAGCATTTTTTGTTTTGTTATTAATTAACTCCCAAAATTAGAACCTCATAATGATTTTACGCGATTTGAACCTGGTACAGAATTCGCATCATTAAGTTTATATGAAAACACTCTTATCCACCATTTTCAGCCTGCTCATCCTCGCTGTGCCCTTCTTTGCCCAGGGCCAGCAGACCTTATTGCTTGTTGGAGGCGGTCAAAGACCTCAAGAGGCTTTGAAAGAGTGGGTTAAGGCCAATCCGGCTAAAGAGCCAAAAGTCCTTATTATTACCTGGGCCTCAGCAAATAAAAAACAGGCTTACGAAACAAGTATTCAAGCCGATCTACGAGAAATTGGTGTTCGTCAGTTTTTGTTCAGCCAAGACATCACCAATTCGTTTGAGAAAAATGAATTCGTAAATAATTTATCTCAAGCCACTCACATTTTTTTCTCTGGCGGAAGCCAAACACTCATCATGAATATTTTAAATAGTGATCCACAATTGATGAATCAACTTCAGCATGCTTACTGGAAAAATAATATTCCGGTGGCGGGAACTTCGGCAGGAACCGCCGTTCAAGCAGAACTCATGATTACCGGCGATACGAAAAATCTCGAATATGGTTTAGGGTTTTTGCCAAAAACCGTGATCGATCAACACTTTTTTAAACGAGGTCGTGAAGATCGCTTGCGATCTTTCATGAAACAAGCGCCGGGAAATTTCACAGGCATCGGCGTGGACGAAGACGGATCTATTTTATTTAAGCGTGATCCCAAGACTAAGGAATTTAATTCGACTGTTTTAGGCTCAAAAAATATCATGGTGATCGGTCCAGAAATAAATCAATTTCGACAGGAAAAAATTCTGAGACCGACTCTGCTTTGCTCTCAATTATTCTAAACTTCGCTGAATCATTTTCACACCCGTGGCTTCTTCGATTTGCTTCACTAAATCCTTTTCGTAATCTGTCGCAATCGATACAGCACAGCCTTTGCGACCGGCCCGGCCGGTGCGACCTATGCGGTGGATGTAGATATCAACGCTTGATGGTAAATCAAAATTGATCACCAGTTGTAAAATATCGATATCGAGTCCCCGTGCGGCCACATCGGTTGCGACCAGGATATTTATTTTTCCTTTGCGAAAGGCTTCAGTGGTGGCGTCTCGTGCGGCTTGTTTAAGATCCGCATGTAAAATTTCACACGAGGTATTTTCTTGCTTAAGGCGCTTTCCGATTTCGTCCACCGCCACTTTCGTGCGGCAAAAAATTAAGCTGCAGTTTGATGGATGCTTCTTAAGAATCTTAAGCAGTGTCTCCATTTTTTCGGGCTTTTCGGCGGCATATACAAATTGCTCGATTTGTAATTGGCTTTTTTGTGTCTCTTGAATCGTTATCCGCTCGGGATTGTTTTGGTATTTTCGACTTAACTCCGTCATGATTTCGGGAAAAGTGGCGGAGAAAAATATCGTTTGGCGGATTTTTGGAATTTGATCCATGATCAAATTTATTTCTTCCGTAAAAGCTTCTTCTAATAAGCGATCCGCTTCATCCAGCACGATCACTTTTAGATGCTCGGATTTAAAATTGCGATTTTTAAAATGCTCGAGCGCCCGCCCCGGCGTTCCGATGATCAGATGCACCCCATTTGCTAAAGTCTGCTCTTGTTCATTCATCGGCCTTCCGCCAATGAGTGCGGCTATTTTTAATTCACGAATATATTTTGAGAATTTTTGAGCCTGTTTAAAAACTTGGTCACAGAGTTCCCGCGTAGGACAAAGGATCAAAGCTTGGGGATGGTTAATGTCGACATTGATTTTTTGCAAAATCGGAATGACGAAAGCGGCAGTTTTTCCGCTGCCGGTTTTGGACTGGCCGATAAGATCTCGTCCTTCAAGTAACAATGAAATGCATTGGCTTTGAATGGGGGTCATAGCAACGAAACCGGATTCGGTGATAACTTTTTGGATTTCAGAGCGTAAATTGAGATGATTAAAAGAATTCGACATAATTGTTATTTATTGGCCTACGGCTTGAATTTTTTCGATGATATGAAAAGCTAAAAAGAAAAAACCTAAGACCGGGGGGATGATTTGAAAATAAGCTCCTTTACGCATTTTTTTATTTGAGAAAAATAAAACAACACCAGCAGTTATCATACAAAATCCAGAAAAGCTGACCATAACTCCGGCGACTTTAATTTCCAATTGATTTACGTGATATAAACCTATCAGCATTCCAACAGCCAAAAAAAGATTGTAAAAGCCCTGATTAAAAGCCCAGGGTTTCGTGGCTTCGTGATCTTCTTTTCTTATTTCGAAAATATTGTTTCCAGTGGGTTTTTGAAATAAAAATGATTCCAATATGAAAATATAAATGTGTACTAAAGCTGCGATAAAAAAGAAAAAATAACTGACCCATTCAATTTTCATCCGGATCTCCGAGGTAAAGGTTGAGTTTCTACCTTCATTACACAATAATAAAGTTCAGGTTTCAATAATGAAACTCAACCAGCATAAGGAGCAACGTGAAGAAACTACCAATGATTGCGCGAATCTTATTAGGTCTGATTTTTTTCGTCTTCGGGCTTAACGGGTTTCTGAATTTCCTACCGACTCCGCCGATGCCGGACGGTGCCGGAGCTTTTGCCGGCGCCTTAGCCGCTACAGGCTACATGTTCCCGCTGATTAAGTTGATCGAAGTAACTGTGGGAATCTTGTTACTAGCTAATAGGTTTGTGGCCTTGGCCTTACTTCTTTTGGCACCCATCACGGTGAATATATTATTATTTCATGCGGTCTTAGCGCCCACAGGATTACCGCTCCCGATCGTAATTTTGGTGTTGCACTTGTACCTGGCCCGAGTTCATGCTTCCGCTTACAAACCCATCTTGACGGCTTAAATATAAGAATCCGCTTGCAAGACAAGACTTTAGTCTTGTCTTGCACCGGCTAAAATCTGATCCACAGTTTCTGGGTTATACGTCTTTAAAGCTTTTAAATACGCTGAGTCTCTGCGATCTTCTTTTAAAAATTCAGGCCTGTATCCTGTTGTGGTTTTCATAAATTCTTGAGCGAATTTATCATCGACACTGAGACATCCCATTAAAATAACATCAATGTATGATTGCCAAATAAAATGCTTTTCGGAAGGTTTCCCGAACTTTTCTTCATACGGCAGATAAATCCAGATTTTTCCAGTCGCGGGAATTTTTTCGTTTTGATTCCATACCGTCAAAAGATTTCGATCTAATTCGACCCGAGTGTATCCGTGCTCGCGTTGATCGAATACTTGCATATTTTCAACTTCGAATAAAACCACATTAATCTGGCTGGATTTATTCTGGTAAACACCTAAAGCACAAAACTGAAGATCATCGTAAATCACACTCCACGACCTTGAATAGCCCTGCAGAAAGACCGGCTGTGAAGACAAGGTTTGGCCCGTGATATTTTGGCTTTCGGTATTGATCAGACTTCCGTAACCGATGATGTAATTTTTCATGTTAAAGAAATCTTTTTATACAGGCTGTCCGGCCCGCATAATTGACGAGTGATGGACAAACACAGATAACCCCAAAGCATCACTTGGAAGCCTGATAAAAAGAAAATGATCCACAGGCTGGTCCATTTAAGTCGAGTCAGTCCGGTGAAAAAAGCCATCAATCCCATGACTAAACCGAAAGTAAAACTCACGTTGAAAAAGTTTGCTACCGAAACACCAATTCCCGATCCGATGATGATCGCTGGAATAAAATCACCACCGATAAAGCCTAAGCTGATGAATAATAAAGTGAATATCATTTTTAAAAATAGAAGCTGCAGATCCGATCGCCCGGTTTGTATTTCAGATAATACATTAAGACTTAAACTATGAAGTGGTTTCATCTGAGGCTGAAAAAAGATCCAGCTCAAGATAATCACGACTAAAACTGCGATCAGTTTGTTCTTCATAAAAAAATCCGAAAGCATTATGTAACTGTATTTAAATATTTGCGTCGTCAAGCCAATGATGATGCCAATTAGTACCACCACCATTAATTTATCACCGAAGCTGACAGATAAATCCACCGTGATCAGTTTGAATAGCGGTTGGACACTCAAACTTTGCATCACCAAAAATCCAACCCACGCCATGACTACTGAGAATATTTTTTGATCAAAATTTGTGGCAAACATTTCCATCATAAAAATGATGGCTATAAAAGGCTGTCCGATAACACAAGCAAAAGCCGCCGATATCACAATGGGTTGGTAGTATTTCCAGTTCAAGCGACACAACTGAGCCAGGCTACTGGCTAAAACAATTGATGTGCCTTCGCGCCCCAACGACGCCCCGGCTAAATGACTCATCCAAGATCCTAAAATGTTCCATACATATGATAAAGAACTCCAATGGCGCTGCTCGATTTCAGAACTTATTACGACCTGATAAACTTGAGTCGGAAAGAAAAGAGTCTGTCGCTTAACGAAATAAATTAAACTAAAAACGAAAATCAGACCTAATGGATAAAGTGTTTCAGCTTGATGAAAAATCTGAATTTTTTCTAAGCCCAAAGTATACAGGGCGGTCGAGCCACCAATCAATGCACCGAAAATAACAGAAATAAATAAGGGTCTTAACATCATCTGCTCGCTTTAAAGTTCCGCCGGCTTTTCAGGATCGGTGAATTTACTTATAGCAAGATAACCAATCACGAGCCAATAAATTCGATCTGCAATGCCACCCAAAGAGATATGCATATGATAAATAAAAATAATCGGTATCTGCGTGATCATATAAATGGCTAATAACTGAATCGCTTCGTTTTTAGATGTTAACCGTTTTAGCGTCAAAAGAAATAATCCCATGAAACCTAAGGCCACAATCACAATAAAACCCCAACCGCCAATGACGCCGGCTGAAATAATTATATTATGCGGATCTTTGTTGGCATTGTAGGATCCCACACCGCCGTCGTCAGATTGTCCGAATTTATTAAGTATTCCGTAACCTAACCAAGGTTGTTCTTCAAACGTCGCGTATCCTCGTAAAATTTCATCCCACCGAGAGCTTACCCCGTCCTGAGCCGCTCGAAGCCCCACTGATTTTTCGCCGCGCGAAACCTGAATGGCGTAATCGGCCATATCACCACCAAAAAATATTCCTGCAGACAAAACAAAAGAGATGATAAAGACTTTAATTAACTTGGCCCGAACTGATTTCGACCGAAATAAAATAAAAGACAAAATCGTCGCGACCGCTACTGAAGCTAAGGCGGACCGCGTTCCCGTCAAAATTAAAAGGCCCGCCGCACAAAGCATACTTAAATAAAGATAAATTTTTCTAATGCGATCTTCTTGGACACAAAATAAATTAAACAAACTAAAAACAAAAGCTAAAGTTGAAACACTCACCATATGCGGAATATGTTTAAACACCCCGATAAATCGTCCACCCATAAAGCTTGTGCTGGAGCTCACGAAAAATAGTGCAAACGAAATCCAGCATAAGAAAACCGAATACTTTTGCACCATCACCACAAAGTCTCGCGCAGACAACTGCGTCGGTATATACTTTCCAAAAAGATAAACCATGAATACGGATAGACCACAAGCCGTTACTTGCATCAGACCACTCTCCCCTGATTCAAGGAACATAACTTGGAGAATTGTGATGGTGAAAAGATAAAGGCAAAAAATAAAAATATAGAAGGAATAAAATTTCAATTGCACAGCCGATTCTGTTTTGAGTCGCAAAAGGCGCTT
>JACMMZ010000041.1 GCA_014378775.1 Pseudobdellovibrionaceae bacterium | reverse complement strand
TGTTTCAATTTAGGCGTACAGCTTGAAGATGAGGCCACTTAGAAAAATAATTAAAGCCGCGAGTTTAACGGGCGCTATCCTTGATGAAGGCCGTCATGTAATGACGAATTAAAAATGGTGCCCGGAAAGATTGAGTTTTGTAAGTCCAAAGCACTTCTTCAAAAGCTCCCCATTTTGCTTCAAGCAATTCTTCATCCATAACGATGGTCGCTTTTTCTGCCGCGTTCGGTTGTGGGATAGCCATATTTCCGATGAAGTGAAAACGAATACTAATCACGCCAGCACTTTTAATGGAGAAAATCATTTTGTAACCGTTACGGAAAAGCATAAAATCCGCGTGAGTTTTAGCCACGCCGTAAACTTTGATGCGTCCTAATACCGATGGTTTTAATTCATTAAACTGCGCTGCCGCATGGGCGAAGTCATTTTTCAGTTTTAATAAAAACTGAATTGATTCAGTGACTAAAATACGCTGCGTATCTAATCCTAAATTCATATCAATCATCACGGATTTTTCGATTTGTTCATCCGCAGAGACGAGTTCGCGGATCCAGGTGTTGGCCGTTTGGTCACGTGGTTCTTGATTAGGAGTCTCTATAAAAGACTGATTCATGGAATTTAAGTTCATAAACACCTCACCTGGCTTAGTTTCTAGGCCTCCGACTATCCTTGTCAAGAATACACTGACCCTGGGGGCCATTCTGAATAGGTTTGCGCATAGCGAAATTCAATCCTATAATACATGATTCACAAAAACGAGGTTGTTTTGACAGAATCATATCTGAATCATACATCAGGAAAACGTTATTTTCACTGGCTTGAGCGAGCTCAATTAGGTCAGTTAGAATGTGCGGTCATCAAATGGCCCACACTTTTTCAGGATAATTTATTTAAAAATTTGATTCATGAAACCGAACATTTACAAAAGCACCTTATTCCCTTAGTTAAGCCCAAATCTTATTCTTACACCGAAAATAAAAACAGCAGCGTTTTATTCAACCTGGCTGAGGGTCACAAGTATGTACCCAATCAAAGTTTTCTTCGTGATCTGTCTCAAACGGTTTCACTGTATCTGAAAAATGAAACAAAATTAAATATTGCAGATTTAACCCAGATCGAAATGAATCCATCGTTTCCGCGCGAAATCAATCCTTTGTATATTGAAAAAAAATATGAAGCTCGATTGGCTAAAGAAAATCCAAAGCTCATCAACTTTGCGCACTGTTTAGGGGCCGCTACGCACAATCAAAATGAACTCATGTTTTCCTATGTTATTTTTGAGATGCTGGAAAATCTTATTATTTTGAAAGACAAATTTCCGGAATTCAAAATTTATTTGATTCTACCTTTCACTCGGCTTGAACCGTTGGGGTTGGACTCTCAATTTGATTACGCAATTGAAATAAATAATTTTCAAGCGGCGGAAAGTGCTCAGAAATCTTATTATCTAAAATCACTTAAAGAAGAAGCTCCGCCGTATCTTGGAGAAATGCTTCTTTCTGATCATCTCGAGCAGTCGGAGCTTGAGCGCGAGACAACATTATCTTTAAATCATTCGTCGTATGACTACGATACAAAAGTACTTAGTTTAGCACCCGAAATTCCAGCTGGAAAAAATAAAATGGCGCTGGAAAATGTTTTCGTCGATTTAGAGAAAACAGATTTGGGTTTAAAAGCAAAAGGTCATTCCAAGATCCGGCTTTTGACAGATTTTTTCCGAAAAGATAATAATTTATTGTTTAAGCATGAAGTCATCGACCGGGTAAAGTACGGCGTCAGTTACGAGAATGCTTCGGGTTTGGAAAGTTTTAGCTCTTCATTATCTTTTTGGTCTGAATTTGAATATGAATATAAAAAGTATCGCGTTCATAACTTTCAACACACCCAAGAGTTGATGTTTCGATTTATTGGTGAAGGACTCAGTTTTTTTTCTGATCTGGATCGAAAAGATTTAGCCACGTTCCGCAAAGGTTCAAAGCGTGATCACGATTTGAAAATTTTGAAGCATCAAGGAGTGGCAGCTCTGATTACTTTAGAAGCCTGTTACCATACCTTAAATGAACCTTTGACCACCGGTGAAATCGATCTGACTGACGAAGAAACCGCACTGATTATTGAAAGAAATATTTTTAATTTATTTAAAAAATCGATTTTCGTCGATAAATACGGAGAAGCTTTCGTCAACCGAACTCATTTAAAAGATTATATTTCTGATAAGGTTTATGAATTTTTGATTGAAACGATTCAAGTTGTGATCTCTTCCTTGAAGTTCGACCATCGCTACTTGTCGCTTCAAGGACAAATTTTAAAATTATCTGGGTATTCTCGTTTTTCGTGCCAGTCTTTATTAACTTACATCGAGCCCATTATGAATGCGACTCGAGGAGAAGTTTTCACTAAAGGAAATTCAAAATATTTTGAACCATTAGCGGAATATACTCTCACGCACGATAGCTTTGAACCCGTTTTTATGGAAACTTCGGTGGAATCAGAACTTAAAAACCAGCACGTTTTTAAATCTCGGGTCTCAGATTTTGTAATTCCTTTTGTTTATAGTAAATTAACCGAGTTGTCGGGACTTGAGTGGGATGTTTATATCGATTCGATCCCGATTGAAAAATTAAATGAAGAAGACTTCCAATCCGAATTAGTTTTGCAGAATGGTAAAACAGATTGGTTTGAATTAAGTCCAAAATTATTTTTCAAGGGCGTGGCGGTTCGGATTGAAGATATTAAATTTTCGAATGCGACGGCGGGCTCTAAAACGGGTAATGGAATCATCTTTTACAAGGGCCGTCCTTACATTATTGATCCAAAATCATTGCCTAAATATTCTTTGCTCGAAAAGTTTTGGGAGCGCATTAAAAAAGAGGCCACTCTGAGCGGCGCCACCGGGAAAGAACGTGAATTTGTTCGCGTTCCGCGTTCAAGCATACTTGAATTATTATCACTCGCTGAATCCGGGACAAAAATTATAACGGACAATCCCTACTGGAATGAAATTTATAATTTCTATAAAAATATTGGCTCACCTCAGAACAAATTAGATTTACCGGAACGTTTGCAAAAGATTCTGAAGGATTACCAAATCATCGGTACCCAATGGATCTACGATCTATATCGTTTGCATTTAGGGGGTATCTTAGCTGATGACATGGGATTGGGTAAAACACTTCAAGTTTTGACTTTTCTTAATCAGCATAAGGCTGAAGGACATAAAACTTGGTCGCTGGTCGTGGTTCCGACTTCACTTTGTTTCAATTGGGAAAATGAAGCCAAGAAGTTTACACCAAATCTGGAAGTCGAAGTTTTTTCAGCCGCCAAGAAAAAGCATTTTGTCGAAGCCGAAAGAGAAAACCATAAGATTATAATCGTCACGTACGGGCTTTTGATTGAGCACGAAGATTTCTTCGGGGAAAATCTTTGGGATATTGTTGTATTTGATGAAGCGCAGAATTTAAAAAATCTTTCTTCACGCCGAACTTCTTCAGCTCGCTCATTGAAAGCTAAATTCAAATTGGCCCTTTCCGGTACTCCATTAGAGAACAATTATTTAGACTTCTTCTCGTTGGCTGATCTGGTGCTGCCGGGAAGTCTAGGGTCGTACAAGTCATTTAATGAAGTTTTCGGAATCGGAAAAAGTATCGAAAGCGAAGATCTGATTCATCTTCGTCAAAAAATGAAACCGATAGTATTACGTCGAACCAAATCATCAGTGAATTTGAATTTACCGACGAAAACCGAAGAATCTTACCATCTCGATTTCACGGAAGAGCAGATTGAACTCTACCGAAAATTGGCATTAACTCATAATGAACAAGTGACCCAATTAATTAAAGACAACGGAGCTGCCGGATCACAAATCGCGATGCTGACGGCATTACTCCGTTTACGTCAAGTGTGTTCAGATCCAAATGGAATTCCCAACGTTAAATTTAATGATGTGCCTCCGAAACTCAGCTACATCACAGACTGCGTCACAGAACATCTTGAAAACGGTCGTAGCGTTTTAGTCTTTACACAATTTTTGGCGACTTTAGATAATTTGTCTAAGATGTTTGTTAAAAATAATATTCCATTTTTTACGATTCACGGAGCCGTCAGCAGTAAAAATCGCGCTGTTGTATTAGATCAATTTCAAAATTCAGAGACGCCTCAGGTTTTGTTGATGACTTTAAAAACGGGTGGTGTGGGTCTTAATTTAACCAAAGCTTCGGTTGTTTACCATATTGAACCTTGGTGGAATCCCGCCGTCGAAAATCAAGCTACCGACCGAGTGCATCGACTGGGGCAGCAAAATGATATATCGGTCTACCGACTGATCATGAAAGATTCGGTCGAAGAAAAAATTGAACTTTTAAAATTGCGCAAAAAAGCCTACTTTGATTCTTTGTTTTCAAACGAAGAAAGCACATCAGCTTCGGTGGATTCAAACGGCAATAGCACTAATTATTTATCCGCCGAAGATTTTAAATTCTTACTGAGTTGAAATTAAAATCCACTTAATTGAATACTTAAACCTGTGACTAAACTATCTTTGGCATAGCGACGTGACAAGGGCCCGTAAATGCCAAAAATAATATTGACGGGTAAAACGTATCCCACCGTGGTGCTGATGCGCGCTTCCGCGCCGATACTAAAGATTTGATCGGATAAAGTTAGGCTTTGAAATTTTTCCTCAAAATCATAACCATAACCTTTTACTGCCAGGGCATCTGCAACGATTCCGCCGGTGATGTATTTGATATAAAAAGGGGTGGTGCCAGTTCCGGATAATAAGTCATAAATAGGAAAGCGATATTCCACATTTAAAGATCCCATCTGCGTTCCTAAAAATTGTCCTGCCTGATAGCCACGAACCATAAAAAGCGGTTGAAGTTCGACCTCGTGAGGTAGACTTAAATTACTAGTTCCAAAGCGATTTGCTACATCTTCGAAAGTGTATAGTGCATCAAGCTTAACCATCAGCGTGTGATCGCGCGGCAGCCACAAATGATTATAACTGGTTAGGCTGGCTATCGCTTGCGAATAATCACCGTAACGAGAATTTTTTTGTGCGCTTTGATCCGCCAAGCGCTGGTACTTTGCTAAAAGACTCAAGCCAGTCATGGGAAAATAATGATTTGGTTTTTGCTCGATGTTATTAAAGGCCCCTTGAATAAAAGCTCCGGCATGGTTGGTGGTGGCCGTTTGATCTTCGGTTTGGTTCACTACAGCGCCGACGCTGAAGTGAATGTCTTCACTTAAATTAAATGTATCGGGGAAGATGGCGAGCGCATAATTATTTTTTCTCACGTATGTATTTACGCCGAATAGTTGCTGCGTTTGAAGAGCCGATAAACTCCAAGCCCAGGGAAGTTGCGTGTTGGTATAGGTCGCCACGAAGCCGATTTTATTGCTGAAGGAATCATAATTAAGTTGAGCGGCGTAAGCGTGTAACCCGAGCGGGTCAGCGGCAGACGTCAAGGCTTGGTACAATACACCGTTACCGGTCACGTTATTTGAAATAAATGGAATCCAGTAATGAGGATAAATGTAGCGCAAAACGGAATAATCGTTTTGAGTCGTCGTCATACTGTAAGCGGGATCAGAATAGCTTTTATAGCGATTGACAATATTATTTTGAATTCTCGGTAAGGTTGTTTTTTCAGGAATAAAAGGCATGGACGCAACAAACGGTCCATTATCTCCGATCACGGTTGAAAATATTTGTTTGTTTTTTTCGTCGACATCAAAACTTAAAGAGCCGGTCATTAGATGCGTTAAGGGCATTATGTCTTTAAGACTATTATCGCTGATTTTTGCGCTGTAAACGTTTTGCACTTCATTTTCAGTAGAAGTAAAATAAAGTTTTTCATTTTTATATTTTAAAAATCGAATTTGTTTCGGAGCCTTGACCGCAGCTGCCTTCAAGAGGACTAAATTAAAACTCCATAGCTGCTGTATACCGGCTTGATTTCGAGTCGTGTACAACACTTCATTCGAATTTTTATAGGTGTAAGAGTTGATTCTATTTTTACGATCCGTTTTGATCAGTGAACGAATTTTTTTGTTTGAAAATTCAAATTCTTTCAGCTCGGTCAACCCATCAGCCGTGTGTGTGAACAATGCAAATTTTCCATCCGGAGAAAAAACGGGATCACGGGCTCTTTCATTTTCAGTTAAGTCCTCCACTTTATCGTTCACAATATCATAAAGGTAAATA
>JACMMZ010000040.1 GCA_014378775.1 Pseudobdellovibrionaceae bacterium | reverse complement strand
TTCGCTGGCGGATATAAGATAATACATCGGCACCGCATACTGTGTTAGTGGAATCGACACTTCAACAATTTCTGCACCTAGGTGTTCAACCGTTTCGCGTGCTTGTTGAAAACTTTCAGCAATTCGGGCATCCGGAATATGATGAATAAATTCTTTTATGACTCCAATTTTTTTACCCTTTATATTTCCATTTAAATTTTGAGAAAACTTTTCCACCAGATGATCTGATGTGGTTCCATCGTACGCGTCTTGACCGCAAATAATTTCTAAAGTGAGCGCGGCATCCTTAACAGATGATACGATCGGACCGGCTTGATCCAAAGATGATGCGTAAGCAATAATCCCGTAACGACTTACGCGGCCGTAAGTCGGCTTGACCCCAACCACTCCACAAAAACTGGCTGGCTGACGAATTGATCCACCGGTATCGGTGCCGATGGTGGCCATCGTTAAGCGAGCCGCTTGAGCTGCGGCTGAGCCTCCGCTTGATCCCCCCGGCACGCGTGCAAGATCCCACGGATTATGACAGACTCCGTAAACCGAGGTTTCGGTGCTGGATCCCATTGCAAATTCATCTTGATTTAGTTTTCCTATAATAATTGCTCCGGCATTTTTTAATCGAGAAACGACTGTGGCATCATAAGGGGGGATAAAGCCGCGAAGCATTTTTGATGCGGCTGTCGACGGCATTCCTTTTGTGCACAGTAAATCTTTAATTCCAAAAACAACGCCAGCTAATGGACCGATGTGATCGCCTTGCGAAATTTTTTGGTCAATAAGTTGAGCGTCCCCAAGGGCTGTTGAACTGACATGAGTAAAAGAATTTAAATTTTTATCTAAATTTTCAATCCGATTAAGAAAAAATTGGGTCGTTTCCACGGCAGATATTTTTTTATTTCGAACAGCTTCGGTCAGGCTTGTAAAGTCGGCTTGAAGTAAATCCAATTTAGATCACCGGAGGCACTTGAAACAGCTGCCCGATGCTCGATGGTGCACCCTTAAGAAGTTCTTCACTGGAAATGGTTTTTTCGGCCCTGTCTTCTCGTAAATAACTCTTCAAATCAACCGGAGTGATCAAGGGTTCAATGTCAGTTGTGTCTAAAGTTTCCAATTCGCTGAAATGATTAAGAACTTTCTTCATATGGGGCATGTAATTAGATATTTCTTCATCGGAGATCGTGAGTTTCGCCAATCGGGCTATGTGTTTGATAAGATCTTCATTAATTTCATGCGCCATTTTTATATCCCAATGTTTGTTTCTCAATGCTTAATATGTTACTTTTTTTTCATATGCCGGTCAGTAAAAATATCTTATTACAATATACAAAACTCGTCGATGAAGTGAATCATCATAATGAGCTGTATCATAAACTCGACCAACCGAAAATTTCTGATTACGACTACGATTTACTTTTCCAAAAGCTTCTCGATTTAGAAAAAGATCATCCCGACCTAGATACTTCTAGATCTCCGAGTCGTAAGGCGGGGTCCACCGTTTTAGACGCTTTTCAAAAGCACCCTCATCGAAAGCCGATGTTGTCTTTATCTAATTCTTATAACGAAGAAGACCTTTTGGAATTTCACGGACGAGTCCAAAAATTTCTGCGTTCCGAAGATAAAGTCGAATATTTTGCGGAACTTAAGCTGGATGGTTTATCCATGGAATTAGTTTACGAAAAAGGAAAGCTTGTTCGCGCTTTGACTCGCGGAGATGGTTTGATTGGCGAAGACGTCACCCATAATGTTCTGACTATCAGATCTATTCCGCAATCTATTCAGCATAAAGGGTTGCTGGAGGTTCGCGGCGAAGTACTCATCTTTAAAAAAGATTTTGCCGAATTAAACGAACAGCAAGCAGAATTAGGCTTACCGGAATTTGCGAACCCGCGTAATGCAGCTGCCGGAGCCATTCGCCAGTTGGATTCAAAGATTGCGTCTCGGCGGCCTTTGAAATTTTTCGCCTATGCCCTTGGCGAATACGACGGAATTGATTTTGCATCACAGGCACACACCGAAAAAACGTTCAAAGATCTAGGTTTTCCTGTTTTAGATGATTCGCTTATTTGCATCACAAATGACACCGATAAACTTATTGCCTACTACAAAAAAATTGAAACTCAGCGGCGCTTACTCCCTTACGATATTGACGGCATTGTAGTGAAAGTTAATTCTTTTAAGCTTCAGGAAGAACTTGGGATGGTAGCGCGCAGTCCTCGCTGGGCTACGGCCACTAAGTTCAAACCGGAAAAAGTCGAAACGCAAATCGAAGATATTCGGGTCCAAGTGGGACGCACCGGTGCTTTAACTCCGGTCGCCATCATGAAACCGGTGAAAGTCAGCGGCGTGACCATCACCAATGC
The DNA here is from genome assembly GCA_014378775.1 of Pseudobdellovibrionaceae bacterium. Lineage (GTDB taxonomy): Bacteria > Bdellovibrionota > Bdellovibrionia > Bdellovibrionales > Bdellovibrionaceae > Pseudobdellovibrio. The sequence goes on along the minus strand of JACMMZ010000040.1, from coordinate 16,550 downwards.
CACGCTTCACAACCAAGACGAAATTAATCGTAAAGATATTCGTATCGGAGATTTTGTTTTCGTGCAACGAGCTGGTGACGTCATTCCCGAAATTACCGAAGTAAATCTTTCTAAACGGGCAAAAAAATCGGAAATTTTTATTATTCCTTTAAAATGCCCCGTTTGTGGAACAAAAACGATTAAAGAAGAAGTCGATGCGGTTAGCCGTTGTCCGAATTCAAATTGCCCAGCTGTACTAAAAGAGTCGATCAAACATTTTGTGTCTCGTCGGGCGATGAACATGGAAAAAGTTGGGGATAAATTAATTGAAGCTTTAGTTGATGCAGATCTTATCAAAACTTTTTCCGATCTCTACCAATTAAATTCTGCAAAACTGAACCAATTAGAGCGTCAAGGTGACAAATCAATCAGCAACATTTTGCAAAGTATTGAAAGATCTAAACCGACGACTTTGGCTAAATTTATTTATGCTTTAGGTATTCGTTTTGTCGGCGAGCAAACGGCAAAGCTTTTAGCTGATCATTACCTCACGATTGAAAAATTTATCGACAGTTCAAAGGAAGATTTGGAAACAATCCCCGAAATTGGACCTAAGGTTTCGGTAGCGATCTTAAATGCATTAAAGAATAAAAATTTTATTAAAGAAATTCGTATTCTCATCAAATCTGGAATCATCTTTCAGCAATCGGCTCGTAATCATTCAGGTGTTTTGACGGGCTTAAGTTTTCTTGTGACGGGAACTTTACCGGTGAAGCGCGACGAGGCTCATCAGGTGATCGAATCGAACGGCGGAAAGTTGCTTTCATCCGTTTCTTCTAAATTATCTTATCTGGTGGTCGGAGATGATCCAGGCTCAAAAATAGAAAAAGCCCGTTCCGTGAATGTTAAGATTATTTCATGGGACGAGCTTTTAAAAATGTTAGAAGTCTAAATAAAAATATAATTAGATATGGTCGATAATGATATCGCGAGCCATAACGGTCTTACGACCATCAGCTTTAGCTGATTCAATACCTTTTAAACAAAGTTTTTCGACTGCTTTAGATAAAACGTCGATCGTTTCAGCAGAAGTATTCATTTCACTTTTTTCTTTGATGTATTTTTTAACTTTACTAGTAACAACTAGAATATCCATAGTGTCCTCCAAAGTGTCCTCCAATTTTATCGTTAATTTAAAAATGCTGACATAGGGCCTAATTTTTGACAAACAATCATATGCATTTTACGCGTTTTGATGCGTTTTGTTATCATTATGGTTACTTTTAAACAGGCAGAGCTCAGCTTTTCTTTCCAGCGTTTCGTTCGATGGGCTAATCCAAATATAGTTATTTCGTATCACAGACTCTGTGCATTCGACATTGGTAAACCCCGGTGACCATGAGCCGGAATTAAGATGCTCAACGGAGCCGTAAAATTCGTGCCGAGCAATATGTGTATGCCCGTAACAGATTCGATTCACCCCAGTGATTTCTGCTTGTCGATTCATGACATCTTCATCGGGCTCTTTGTAAACAGAAACTAAAGAGTGAATTGATCGAGCGTAAAAAAGAAAAAATGGCGCACAAAACAGCAATGGCAAGAAAACCCAATAAAGAGAAATATCGAACCACTGTTTAAGTTCGTAAGTCAGTAGAAAGACCGCCGCAAAAATGGCCACCATCAAAAAAGCTCGATCCAACCAAAGCTCTTTTGCGATCATGATGGGATCGTGAGTGGCCGGAGTGGGAAATAATTCTTGAAGTCTTCGCACCATATAGGGCGTGCTTTTCGAATTAATCGCGCATTTCTCAACGATTGTTTCCATATCTTGCTTTGGTTTATAAATTTCGGAAAAGCGATCTAATGTTACGTGGAAAAGTGTCGCCATTGAACCCCAAAACCAGGTCCACATGATTAAAGGCTGAGTACGAACAAGATATTTAAAAAAGAACGTCAAATAATCGGGTAAGGACATAATATAATTTTTATCAACGTGAGGATTAAATAATCCCATGCCATTCATGATATAGCGACAAGCCACGTTTCCAAAAGGCAAGCGCACTGAAACTGAATTGTAATCTACTAAAAATGGATTCAAAGGGTTTTCACACAAACAATAAGGATCTAATTGATGCCCGTGCTCGATCAAAGTATCGTTGTTGCTGATATAAAACCAGCTGACAAAACGAACACGCTTTTTTTCAAGTTCATTTAATTCTAATGAATCGATGAAAGTGGTTTGGACTTTTTCAAAAGCCAATTCGACATCATGATTTCCCGGGATAATCACACAGGTGTGACCTTTTTTGATAAACCGTGATAATTCATTTATAAATGATTTGTGTTCTTCTAAAATGACCTTAATTTTATAAATTGATTTTTCTTCTTTCGGAAAAAGTCCACGACGTGTTTCAATCCAGCTGATCGGAAAAATAGCGTCTTTGGGGTAGGCCATAACGCTATCGAAATCAAAAATGTCCCCGTTCAAAATCAGTTCAATCGGATGACCGCCAGCTTTTCTTTCAATTTCAGTCAAAAATCCGTTAAGCGCATCATCGATGAAGAATTGTTTTGTCTTAAATTTTTTCCAAAGCGGACTTTTTGGATTCACACGAGGACGAGACGGCTCCGCATCAGTTAGATGCAAATCACTAATGATGGCCGTGTGAAGTTTAACTTGTGATGACGAACTCATACATGACATTTCAACATGACTTTGATTTAATGTAAACTTAAAGGAAACACTATGCAGACCACATTCGTTATTATTGGAATTGGAAAAAGCGGCACGGCGGCCAAAAATCTTCTGCTCGCCGGTGGAACGCCAAGTGATTCCGTCTTTTCCTTTGATGAAAAAAATCCCGCTGCACAGTTTACGCAGTGGGATCAAATTCAAGCTTTGCCGGTAGGAACCTTAGTGGTTTCTCCGGGGGTTTCTTTAGCTTCCAGCCAAATCACCGCGTTAAAAGCCAAAGGTTGGAAAATAACATCTGAAATTAATTTAGCTTGCGCTTATTTAACCGATGAAGTGGTTATTGGCATCACCGGGTCAGTCGGAAAAAGCACCGTGACCAGTCTTCTGGGCGAAGCTCTCATGATTGATGATCCCAACGCCTTTGTCGGTGGGAATTTGGGAACTCCCTTTGCTGAATACGCCCTTCAATTGATTACCAAAAAGAAAAAAGCCAAATACATCGTGCTTGAACTTTCAAGTTACCAATTGGAAAACTGCGCTGATCTTAAATTAGATTATTCAGCTATTACATTTTTATCTTCAAATCACCTCGAGCGCTACCCCTCGCTTGATTCGTATTACCTAACAAAATGTGAAATTGGAAAGAAAACAAAAAATATTTGCGTTCTCAATGAAAGCTCAAAAGATTTGGTTCAATACCGAACCCGAATTGCAGGCAAAACGGAATTAGTTAGTTATCAAAAATCAAATGATAAGGCCTTCATCGAAAAATCACAGCTCATCGGAGAACATAATCTCGATAACTTAGCGGTTGCCTTACGACTGGCGAAGTATCTTAAATTATCTCCGCAAGCGCTGGAAGCGATGACTCAATTCAAAGGTCTTAGTCACCGCTTAGAAACGGTCGGCGTCATTAATGGAAATCTTTACATCAACGATAGCAAGGCCACCTCGATGGACTCGGTCCTTGTGGCAACGCAAGCTGCTTTAACCAAAACCGCAAAGACTAAAACATTATTTTTACTGCTCGGGGGAAAAGATAAAAATCTTCCGTGGTATGAACTCAATCAGCTTTCGCAACACGCGAATATTTCGTTTATATTCTTTGGCCAATGCGGTGAAGTCGCTCAATTAAGATCACAATTGGTCGGCGCACTTTACACCAAACTGGGAGACGCTGTGAAATCAATCTTCAAAAATATTCAACCAGACGATGTGGTATTGCTGAGTCCTGGTGGAACAAGTTTAGATGAATTTAAAAATTTTGAAGAACGTGGAAATTATTTTAAAGATTTAGTGAGTCAAAAAATTAAATAAATTTTAATCCGCAAAGTGTGAAAGATAATACATTGAAGATTTTGAATAAAATGCCTGAGAAGCGATTTTTTCGCTGTCTTTATTTTCTACGATAACTTCGGTTGTTCCCACGGGAATATTAAAAATGATGAATCCTCCGTTTTGAATGGGAACCATGGAGACTTCGCCAGTCGCACCAAAATACACAATGTTACTGCGATCGAATTTTTCATCGGCGACTGTGACTTCGAAATTTTTCATCTGAACAAATCCGATAAACAAGGATGTGTCGGCAGCAATTTTGTGCTGCTGTGCTAGATGTTCAATAAAGCTTTCTGTCAGCTGCGGCAGATGTAAAAAATCTTTGCTTTGATTTTGTAAATAAATGTACGGAAGATATTCTCTTTCCATAGGTCGGTTGATCACTTCAACTAAACCGGACCCAGTGCCTTCCACGTAGGTAGCGCTTTCCACGGTTAAGGAAAGTAAATCCTCTAAACCAGGAATCTGAAGTTCAGTCGGCACCATGCGCCCGGTGAAGGCGTCGAAACTTCGGGCCGTAGACACTTTCACGTTACTCATGGCTAATATTTCTTGGTACGAAGCTACGCTTCGTTCGACGAAGTAGGCTTGGCTTCCGATGTGACGATTTTGAATAAATGCCGATATTTGATAAGAGCCTTCTTGTAATCCCGGGATGATGAAATACCCGTTTGATGTCGTACTGGATTGACTCACTTGCGGGATCAAAAACTGATCTAAATAATACGGTTCAATTCCAGGTTGGTTTTCAACAACCACCTGAGCACCGTTGACTGGTTTACCATCAAGTAACACGCGTCCGATGATAATCCCTGCGTCCGCCATATACTCAATTTGAATTTTTTCTGAAATGTAAGTTTTAGCGCCTTCGACCCAATTTTGTGAAAAAAGAACTATTTCCGAAGGATCTTTAGCCATTCGAATCGAAAGAGTGCGCGCCGTCTTTCCGGCTACGCCATCGATGAGCGCTACAGTCGACGAATGTCGCGCGACGTTGGGATAGATGTCAGTTGTTTTTTTTAGCGGGTAATTTCCAGAAAATATTGAAGCTCCAACTTCATCATCTTTAATTTTTCGATCATCAATATTTCTGAGGTTTGCGGCAAAACCGCTCGGCCGACCCAATTTTAATTGTGGGCCTTGAAAATAATTATTTTGTCGTGATAACCCAGAAATTCTTTTGCGATCTTCGCCAATAATAATTCCGTTTTCATCTTTTATTTCAGCAACCAACTCACCATCGAATGATCCAACATAAATTTGATACATTCCTGCTTTCAAATCGACTTGTCCGAGTTCGATCGATTGCCCTTCGCGAACACGGCGAACAGTGACTGTTTGATTTGTTAATCCGACGCCATCACTGAGTTCAAAAAATCCTTGGATCGAAGCCGAATTAGGAATGGACTGTTTGGAGTTCGCAAAAGGATTTTGAAGTTTATTCAAAAGAAGAGAATCTTTTTCTTTTGTGACTAACTGCCCTAGCTGCAAGTCAGTCCGGTTCAGTAGTTCTTGTTTATTCAAAGACATTTCCGAAATAACCGTGGCTTCAGGGAATTCAACTTTGATGGGATCAACTTGGTTTAAGGATAAAATCTCTGATCCGGAAATGGCTTTACTTTCAAGGGATGAGGGACGGCGATCCATTTCTGGATGAGTTACTTTTTGGGCCTGCTGAAATAAAGTGTAAGCTGGAGTTTTTCTTTCATGCGTGATGTGCATCGTTTTCGCCACGTATACGGGACTGGCTTTATCCACCTTCGGTGAATATAAAAAACTTAAGGGAAATATTAGCGCGAGTAAGTAGACCAAAGCTTGAACTCCTGAACATAATGTTGCTTACATTAGTTTACTTAAAACGGTTTCTCCCCGTCAAATCTAGACTGTCTTTCGAGACTAAGGTTAAGCGCTTTTTTAATGATCATGGCGCGTCTTCGACTTAGACCTTCGTCCAGGCCCCGAACCACGTAACTGGTGGTTTGGTTTTCAAATTGCTCCTGAGAAACAAGTACATTAATTTCATAAGGACGGCGCGGCCCCAGAATAACGACTTTAGTCTGGTATCGCATTTTATTTTTACTGTTTTCATCATAGGGCTGAAACTTGTCGTCATGAAATTCAGAAACCATTTCACGCCCGTTGGTACTAACAAATCGGGGCTTACCGATAACCGCGTTCACCGCTTTTCGAATATCGGGTAATTGGAGTTGGGTGTCTGGTATAAAATAACCTGGAGTCTGACAACTCAGCATGAAAAAAATTGCTCCTAGAAAAAAAAGCTGATTTGATTTCATTATTTGGTTTGAGCTTTGTTCCAGTCAGCTAAAAATGAATTGATTCCGCTTGTGGTCAACGGATGTCCCGTCATTTGCTGCATCACTTTATATGGAATCGTTGCGATATCTGCACCAATTAAAGCCGCTTGTTGAATATGCATGGGACTTCGAACTGAAGCGACCAATACTTCGGATTTAAAATCATAATTTTGATACATTTGAACAATGTCGGCGATTAATCCCATTCCATCTGACCCAATATCATCGAGGCGTCCCACAAACGGAGAAACCATACTTGCTCCGGCTTTTGCTGCCAGCAAGGCTTGAACCACCGAGAAAACCAGAGTCACATTTGTTTTTATTCCCATCGCCGTGAATTTTTTTACGGCAATCATTCCGTCTTCACACATCGGAACTTTGACCACGATGTTATTTGCGATCTTGGCTAATTCAGTTCCCTCTTTAATCATTTCGTCGGCTTTCAAAGAAATCACTTCTGCGGACACCGGGCCCGAGGTTAATTTGGCAATTTCTTTAATCACGTCAATAAATGGACGGCCTGATTTGGCAATCAAAGTTGGATTGGTGGTTACGCCGTCGACCCAACCGCGCTCTAACGCTAATTTAATTTCACTGACTTCTGCTGTATCAATAAAAAATTTCATTTGTTCTCCTGTAAACTATCCATCGAATAGTACCCGTTTTTTTTATTCAAGATCCATCTTGCCGCCTTTAAAGCACCTTCCGCAAACACTTCGCGATTTAATGCTGTGTGTTCGAAAGTGATCATTTCGCTTTTTGAAGCGGCGGTGACCTTGTGAATTCCAAAAACGTTGCCGACACGTTTACCTAACGGCAAAGTCACTTTTTTATTCACAATTTTTTCCAAATCATTGCGAAGGGTCTTCGCAGTTCCGCCGGGGTTGTCCTTTTTCTGCGTATGGTGAATTTCTTCTACTACAAAATTAAAATCTTTAACCAGACCCAGAGTTTTGAGAGCTTGGCGCAGAGCCCACACGCCGATGCTCATGTTCGAGGCCCAAAACAACGGGCGTTTTTTTGAGGCTATTTTTATTTTCTTAATTTGCGCCTCAGAAAATCCGGTGGTTCCGGTCACGATCGGTGTTTTCTTTGTGAATTGTAAAAGTTCTTGCAGGTGCTCGGGGCTCGAGAAATCTAACCAGACATCGACTTGATCTAAAATTTCTAATTCTACATTTTTTAAATCGGCCACGGTAAAGACGAATTCATCGCAGTTTTTCGAGCTGACGGCTAAAAACGGTGTAAAGAAATTTTCTTTTAAAGATTTACGAACTGATAATCCCATTTTTCCCGAAGCTCCTAAAAGCCCAACTTTCATTTTTTTCATAAAAGTCCTACGTCTAACATTAGTTTCTCAGTGGTCGCTCGGTATTTGGGATGGAGCTCCATTAACGGCAATCTCATTTCAGGTGATTTGATCAGACCTTTGCGGTGAAGCATCCATTTTACGGGAATTGGATTGGCTTCAATATACATTCCATCAATCAGTGCTTTAAATTTATTAAACGCAATCTCTGTTTCCTTAACCGACCCGTTCATAACAGCTTGAGTCCATTCTACAGTTAGTTTCGGAATGATATTCGACATCACTGAAATAATCCCGTGGCCACCTAATTTGAGAAAATCGATGTACGTTCCGTCATCACCGGATAAAAAAACAAAATCATTTGGTAACTTTGATTTTATTCTTTCATCAAATACAATATCTCCACTGGCTTCTTTGATGCCTAATATATTTTTGATCTCTGACAATTCCCAAATTGTTTCAGCCGTCATCGAAGTGATGGTGCGCCCGGGAACATTGTACATGATCACAGGGATTTCAGAATTTTTAGCGATAGCTTTATAATGTTGAACCAGGCCACGCTGAGGGGGTTTGTTGTAATAGGGAACCACAACTAAAGCCGCATCCGCGCCCAGCTCCGCTGCTTTCTGGGTATCTTCCATCGATTTTGCGGTTGAATTACTTCCAGTTCCCAGAATTAGTGGGAACTGAAGTCCGACCATAGCACGCACGATAGAAAATATTTTTTTTACCTCGTTGGGTGTCAGCGTAGGACTTTCTGCCGTGGTTCCGTTAATGACTAATCCGTTGATCCCTTGACTGACTTGGTAGTCGACTAGTTTTTCCAATGAAGTATAATCAACTTCTCCGTTTTCAAAAGGTGTAATCAGTGCAGAAAAAACGCCTTTAAGTGTTAAGCTCATAAATGCAATCCTTTAAATGTTTCGCTGGTCCCGTCATTAACGGTTGGTCACGATTTGTCATATCAACCGTTAATTTGCCGCCAGGCATTTCTATGTTGGTTTGTTTTCTGTCGTATTTTATATCCATGTACAATGCAGCGGCCACTGCTCCGGTACCGCAAGCTAACGTAAAATCTTCTACGCCTCTTTCGTAAGATACGGCCTGAATATTATTTTCATTCGACGTGAGTTTGATCAGCGTGACGTTTGTTCCCATCGGAAAATCAGCATGACTTCTTAAATCTTTCGTCATGACTTTATGCTGGTCAAAATTATCCGCGCTGGGAATTTCGATCACCACGTGAGGCACGCCTGTGTTGCAAGCGAACCATTTTTTATGAGGAGTTATAAAGGCCTTTGTCATGCCAACTTGGTACTGGTGATGACCTAAAATCTGAATTTGAATGAGACCAGCTGTTGTCATCAGTTCTAAGTTCTTATCAGGCTGAGATAAAATATTTTCCATATAATAACCCGCACAACGAACGGCATTTCCACACATCTCGGCGACGGATCCATCTTTATTATAAAAATCCCAACTGTAAAACGTCTGAGCAGCAGTGGGTTGTTTCAAAAAGACCACACCATCGGCAGGAAATTTTTGACAAATCTTTTTCACCAAATCAGGCGCAGATAAAAGACCATTTACATTATAAAAAATGTGAAAGGTATTTCCGGCACCGGATATAAGCGATGACTTAAGCGGCATTATTTTGTTTTTTTCTTTTTCTTGGTAGTTTTAATCGCCTCTGCGGCCGGTGCTTCGGGCGGCGGGATCACTGTCGCGGGCTGGGTTTGAGGAGGCAGCGGCGGAAGTGGTGGTCCTTTAATTCCACAACTGAAAACAGCGCAAAAAGAAAAAAGTATCAAAGCTTTTCTAAACATCATTTAAAACTCCTTACGCACAAAGCAATATCAAAAAAATATTTTCGAGCTATACTGGTGGGAAGATCAGCACATTTTTTTTGGTAAACTTCAAATTGCTTTTCTAAACTGACATCAGAAAAACCCACCCCTTCTGGCCATAATTTAGATAATTGATACGACATAAATACCAGGTCGGGATAATCCATATAATGAAGATTCATGTAATTTAAAATTTCCTTAGCTTTAGAATAATTCTCAGAATTCAAAGCTAAATTATAACTAATAATATTTTCAAGTACACTTTCTTCGCTATTTAAAACTTTATTATCCTTCGCGGCCAAATTCATGACGACATCATCCGTCCGCTCCAACGCAATCAATACTGAGCTTCTCAAAAACTGAAGCGGTTTAAAGCTTTGAGTGGTTTCAAGATAGGCTAAAGCTTTATCGTTGAAAATACTGGTGTTGTACCGACGATAATATTTTAATTCCAGCCATCGACACTGCAAATTTTCGGGCTCTAGCAAAAGACACTGCTGTAAACCATTTAGGGCTTTTTTCTTATCGCTTAAGACTACACCAGCAGACACTTCATATATTTCTTGAGTAGAAAGCGATAAAAAATCATTGAGCATATTAAACTTAAGAGAATTTAATTTATTTTTATAGTCTTTGTCGTCACGAAGTAACTCATTTTCGATCAAAGTTATGGCGAGGATGCGCTGATTTTTGACGATAAGATCAATGATCTGCTGCTTGACTGTATTGAAACGTGCGTTGAGATTGATCTGATCAACCCGGGGCTCTTTAGCCCAAGCTAAAGTGCCTAAAAAAGATAAAATAAATAAAAATTTAAACCCCGTAAAATACATATATCTTTTATATGATGATCGAACAGGATTGTACAGTGACTAACCGGCGTGACTATTAACTAAGACCGCGCGCGGCTTACTGCCATTAGCTGGCCCCACGACGCCCTCTTTTTCGAAGACTTCAATAAGCCGAGCGGCTCGCGGGTATCCCAGCTTAAAGCGACGTTGAATCAACGAGGCCGAAATAGCTTTCTGCGTAGCGGCCCAGGATAAAATTTCGTCATGTTTTTCATCGTGATCTTGTTCTTCTCCAAAATCACCGCCATATTCGGCTCCTTCACTAGAGGCCCCGGAAAATGAGCCCTGAGAATGACCGCCGTCTAAAGCTCTCATGATCAATGGATCGTATTCTGGCTCTGCTTGGTCGGCCCAGAATTTAGCGACGGCATTGATTTCTGTTTCTTTCAAGTAAGGCCCGTGATGACGAACCGATTTTCCCGATCCGCCGGCGACGAACAGCATATCTCCTTGAGCCAGCAATCGTTCCGCTCCTTGTTCATCGAGGATAATACGAGAATCCATTTTCGAAGCGACCTTAAAACTGATTCGCCCAGGAATATTTGTTTTAATCAATCCCGTCACAACCTCTTTACGAGGCGACTGCATAGCTAACATCAAATGCATACCACAAGCCCGAGCCATTTGCGCTAATCTCACAATGTTTTGTTCTACATTGAGTTTGTCGACCGCCATCAGGTCTCCAAACTCTTCGACCGCGATCACAATGTAAGGTTGCGCAGTGTAATAATACTGTTCCAATTTCATTATGCCTTGAGTTTCAAACTCAGCATTTATTTTCTCGTGCTCTGCAAATTGATCGGACGATAATTTTTCCACTGCTTCATTAAATTGTTCAATGTTTCTGGCACCAAATTTTGACATCGACTTGTAGCGCTTTTCCATTTCTTTAACCGCCCAGCGAAGTGCAAAGACAGCTTTTTTAGGATCACGAATCGGTGGCATGATTAAATGAGGAATGTCCGCGAAGGCGGCCAGATCGACTTGTTTGGGATCAACTAAAATCATGCGCAAAGTTTTCGGAGAATGCCTGAACAAAAATCCAGTGATGGTTGCGACCGTAAAAACTGATTTTCCTGATCCGGTTGTTCCGGCAATCAGCAGGTGAGGCATTTTTCGAAGATCCACAATTTTTGGATCTCCATTTGTTTGTTTACCCAAGGCAATCGGTAATTTAAAATCTTCTGACCAGAACATTTCATCGCCTAATAAGTCTTTAAGGTAAACCGTTTCCCTTTGCGCGTTCGACGTTTCTATTCCGATTACATCCCGTCCAGGGATCGGCGCAATAATCCGTAATGATTCAGCTGATAATGCTAATGACAAATCATCGGCTAATTCCGTCACTTTATTTACGCGCACATCGGCGTTTGGTTTAAATTCAAACATGGTCACCACAGGACCGGGTTTAGCGGCGGTGATTTGTCCGTTCACGTCGAACTGCTTGAGTTTGTCTAAAGTAATTTCAGCTTTACGTCGAATTTCTTTTTCATCGATTTTAATTCGAGATAACGGCGGATCTTCCAACAAAGATAATTTCGGCATGGTCCAATTCTCGACCCGACGAGGCGTCTTCACCGGCATAATAACTTTGCGCCGAGCCGGAGGCTCGTACATAGAAACTTCAACATCGCCTTCTTTTGTAGATGCCTTTAAGGCTGAGTCAAGTTCATCAGAATCAGTTTCTAATTCTTCAGTTTCATCCACTTCTTCTATAAATTCTTTGGCTAAGACTTTTGGTTGAGATGATCCAATTTTCATTTCAGCTGGCTTTTCATTTTTAGGCTCGGCTTTTTTGAAAGTCCATCCCGAGGTGATCCGCATCCACCAGGTTTCTGCATTCTTACCCTTACCTTTTGTTTCAAAGATTCCTAGAAATTTATCTTGTAAATTTTCCAAAGGAGATTCCAAAGCTTCCTGGAGTGAATATTCAAAACAAAAAACAAACAGTACAAGTGATCCCGTCCACAAAATGATTTGGGCACCGATGGAATTAAAGATTTTTACAAATCCCATGGAAAGGCCTAACCCGAGAAGTCCCCCGGGATAAATTTGTTCATCAAAAAGTTTGGTCTGAGGAAAATAAATCGTTACTAAAGCCGCTACAAAGGTGACAAGGACAAATCCCAGTAAATGGCGTACGTCTTTAAGATGGGTTTTTTCCGCTTTAAAACTATTGAAAGCCACGTAAAACAGGGTGGCTATAGCCAACCACGCGGTTAAACCGAATGCTTGATAGATCAAGTCGGCTAAAAAGCTTCCGATGATGCCGCAGTAATTTAAGGTTTTTAAGCCCTGTCCCAAAGAGTTAAAAGACGGATCTTGGGGGTTATAACTAACCAGGGCCAAAGCCAGAAACAATCCTAAACCCATTAACCCTATGGCGCGCACATCATGTTGGAATCTCTTTAAAAATGAACTCATCCCTTTATTTTAAGCCTTATTTGACCCGGCAAGCAAAAGCCTGAAGGTCGGGTCTAGCAAGGTTTTACGGTGGGTAGACGGTTGCTTCCTCGACCTGATTCTGGTAAATCTGCGCTTTCATGGAAATCGATCTGCAAACACCTCTTAAAATTAATGAAATTTTCTACTCGATTCAGGGTGAAAGCAGCTACGCCGGAGAGCGCACGGTGTTTATTCGCACCACCGGTTGCAATCTGCGTTGCACGTACTGCGATACGAAATATTCGTATACTGAAGGTGAGATGATGACGATTGAAAAAATTTTACAGGTCGTCCGTGGTTACCAGGCTGATTATATCTGTATTACGGGTGGCGAACCGTTGCTTCAGAAAGATATCCACAAGTTAATCCACATATTATGTGGCGAAAATTACATGGTGTCCCTTGAAACCAGTGGATCAAAATCAATTGAACACGTCGATCCCCGCGTAAAAACAATCTTAGATGTGAAAACTCCTGATAGCGGAGCCGCTGATTCATTTCATCTGAAAAACATCGATTTCTCGAGGGAAAATACCGAATATAAATTTGTTATCGGCAGCGAGAAAGATTTGGATTGGTCGGAAAATTTTTGCCGTCAACATGATTTATTAAAAAAATTTACAATTTTATACAGTCCATCACACGGTCAAGTAGCTGAATCTTGGTTAGCTGAAAGAATTTTGCAGAAAAGATTAAAAGTTAGGTTGCAATTGCAGCAACATAAGTATATTTGGTTACCCACAACTCGCGGTGTTTGAAAAAACAAACATCCCTTACACAACCACAACGAAAGAGGAGTTCCATGACGCCAAATCTGAATAGCTCAGAAAATCTTTTTGTCGCTAACCTTCAACAAGTCAGTCTTGAGAAGTTAGTCAAAAGCAAACTTGAAGTTTTGTTCCAACAACAAAAAGAAGCACAGGTCGAATTAAGCGGTTTATACAACATCGTTTTAGAACAAGTTGAAAAGCCACTCATCGAGCTATCTCTTAAAGCTTTTAACGGTAACCAAGTTAAGACCGCTATCATGTTAGGTATTAACCGTAACACTCTTAAGAAGAAAATCGACAACTACAAATTGAAACCTAAAAAAGGTGCTCAAGCACAAGTTGCTCCAACAGCTCCAACAACTACAACTCTAGAATCTTCTACTGTTTTAGCTTAATAATTTTAAATCGAAAGATTTCAAAAAAAGCCATTATCGAATAATGGCTTTTTTATTTTTTAGCTCGTATTCCATCTTTTTTTTGATATAATTAAGTTTATATCGACGGGGCAAATAGAGGGGAAAAAGTCAGATGAGTTCATTTAATAAAATACCACCTCAAAGTTTAGAAGCTGAATATTCTGTCCTTGGCGGATTGATGTTAGAGCGTGAAGCTTTTGATCAAGTCGGTGATGTTCTCACAGTTGATGATTTCTACAAGCCAGCCCATCAGTATATTTACAAAGTGATCATGGATCTTCATCAAAAATCGCAGCCCATTGATTTGGTGACGGTGATGAATCTACTTCAAGCTCGAAACGAACTCGAGCAAATCGGCGGAGCCGAATACTTACTTACATTATTAGAAAAAGTTGTCTCGGCGGCCAACATTGATTCGCACGCTAAAATTATCCGAGACAAATCCATGTTACGTCGCCTGATTCACACCTCATCAGGCCTGATTGAAAAAGCTTTTAGCGCTGATTTTCAGGATGTGGAAACCTTAATCGATTTAGCTGAAGCCGAAATTCTTAAAGTCGGCGAAAATAAAATGTCGGCAGGCTTAATCGGCTCGATGGACATTGTAAAATCATCCATTGAAAAAATTGAAGATCTGTATAAACGCAAAGCCGACGTCACCGGTGTTCCCACTGGGTTTGTTGAATTAGATAAAATCACTTCGGGTCTTCACGGTGGTGAACTCATTATCGTCGCGGCTCGACCATCGATGGGTAAAACCGCTTTCTCATTAAATTTGGCGACACACATGGCCTTACGAGCCAAAAAAACCGTGGCTTATTTTTCAGTGGAGATGTCCAAAGAAGCAGTTATGATGCGTCTTCTTGCTGGGGAATCAAAAATCAGCATGGGAGAAATTCGAACCGGACGTATTCAAGATGCTTCATGGCCTAAACTGATTCAAGCCGCAGGCGCAATCAGCGAAGCACCATTATTTATTGATGATACAGCCGGAATTTCTCCGTTTGAAATTCGTGCGCGTTGCCGTAGGCTTAAAGCCACTCATGGTTTAGATTGTATTATGATCGATTACCTTCAGATGATGTCTTTGAAACAAAAAACAGATAACCGAGAACGCGAAGTTTCCGAGATTTCAAAAAGTCTTAAAGGAATCGCTAAGGAACTGAACGTTCCGATCATTGCACTGGCGCAGCTCAACCGGGGTGTTGAAGGCCGAGCCGATCGCCGTCCGATGCTATCTGATCTGCGGGAATCAGGATCAATCGAACAAGATGCTGACGTGATTATGCTTTTGTACCGAGATGACTACTACGATAGAGAAGATCAAGAAAAAGCCGGACACGCCGAAGTTATCATTGGAAAACAAAGAAATGGTGCCACCGGAACTGTGAAATTAAAATTTGACGCCAAAACCAATAAATTCCGTGATGCTGATCCTGATTCAGTTTCACCACTTCCTCCGCCGAATGCTCCACCAAACATGCCAGGTCAGTTCGGAAAACCAAGAAACTTTGCGCCGGGCGCATCGAATTCATAATCTCGATTTGAGAATTTAAGTTATTTTATTTTAAAGCCCTAGCTTTTCGCTTATCCTAAAATTTCATAGGGGGTACTATGAAGTTTACATCTCTTGTCGTCTTTCTTTTCGCGTCGATTGTTTTTGCTAAAAATAAAGTTCTCTACACGGTCGATACCGTTCCACTCGATGAAAAAGAACCTAAAGTTGAACTTCGTGTGCTTACGGATTTTAAAATTCCCACAAGTCGACTGATCGACACCGGCCGATTTTCTTATGCTTCGTCGAATGATTTTATTGCCTACGTCAAAGAAAACGTCAAAGAAAGCCCGCTTTACATCATCACCAATTTTCAAACACTCAGTAAAGTTCTGATAGCGGAGAAAGTTTCCGAATTTAGAATTGAAAATAATGTTTTGTTTTATGTTCAAAATGAAAAAGAAGGCGATAAAATAGTTTCTGTCCTTTACGCCATCAGTGATTTTAAAACTTTAATTAAACATAAAGTGCAACACGGGCTGAATTCATTTCGCGTGGATGTAAACTAAATCAATTATTTTTTAAGGATGATGTGATATCCAAATTGTGTGCGAATCGGCGGCGAAATAGTATCTAACGGAAGCTGAACGGCCGCTTCGTCGAACGCTTCCACAAATCGTCCTGGCTTGTAGGGACCTAAAGCGCCGCCATCTCGAGCAGACGAACAGGTTGAAAATTTAATCGCCGCTTGAGTGAAACTCATGCCTTCGTGAATTTTTTTAATCACATCCTGGGCTTCATATTCATGTTTGACCAAAATATGAAAAACTTTAAAAGGTTTGTTCATAAAAGCTCCAAAAAATCTTTGGGTAAGGGGGCTTCAATATTTAATTTTTCTTTCGTGCGTGGGTGAGAAAAACTGAGGCTCAGAGCATGAAGCATCAACCGCTTTACGTCGCTGCTTTGGCCACCGTAGATTGTGTCACCTAGGATGGATCGATTACTTTCTTGCAAATGCTGTCTGATTTGATGTGTTCGTCCTGTTTTCGGCACAGCTTCAATGTAGTGAAATTTTTCGGATGACGAAATT
>JACMMZ010000004.1 GCA_014378775.1 Pseudobdellovibrionaceae bacterium | reverse complement strand
CTCATTTGCAAAAGTTATCTGATTTTTGCTACGAAAAAAACTTTTCGGCTGATCCAAAATCGACTGAGTCAACTTGTAAAGACGAATTCAAAAAAGTCAGTCTCGAAATATCTAAAAAATGGTGGGAAATTTGGTTGAAAAACAAGTCTCACACTGAATTTTCTAAACTAACCGAAAAAGCATTCGAAATTCTTTTATCTAAAGATGATGCCACTCAACCCGATTCAGCTTCGCGTTTTGCCTATGCGGAACTTCTTTTTCAATTAGGAAAATTTGAAAAAGCGAGTCAGAACTACGAAAACGTATCACAGGTTAAAAAATTGGACGCCGGCAAAAAACACGATGCCCTTTATGGAGCCATCTACAGCACCGAGAAATTAATTGAAAAAGAAAAAGCCAATGAAGTGGCTTTTGCCGATCAACAGCAGCGTTTAACTATGCGTTACGTGACTGAATTTCCTAAGGGCGAATACTTAGAACCTTTAAAATTCAAACTGGGTTTCTTAGCTTATCAAAAACAGGATTCTAATGAGGCTTTAAAATACCTTTTGCCAATTGCCACCAATGCAAAGGATCAAAAGCTTAAGCTCAAATCCGAAGACATTGTTCTAGATATATACAACTTGAAAAAAGATTACAAAGCTATTCAAGCTTTCGCTTCAAAAGCCACCGCTACAAATACTGGTGACGATCGCAAGAAAGCACTCACTTTGATCAAAGAAGAAGCTCACTTTTCACAAATGCAGCTGGACATGGACAAACAAGATCCTTCTAAGAAAATTGACGCGCTCATGGCGTTTTCAAATGAACACAAAAATTCAAAACTCGCTAAGGAAGCTCTGTGGCAGTCAATTTCATTAGCTTACGCAAACGGATATGAAATTAAAGGGGCCGAACTCAGCTTTACTTACTTTGAGAAATTTCCCGGAGACCCAAAAGGAATCGATTCATTAAAAGAAGCGGTTAAAGCGTACACGGATGCCGGATATATTCCTGAATCAATTCGAACTTTGAATCAATTGGCTCAGCTTGAACCGAAAAAAGCTGATAATTATTTAGAAGTTAAATGCGGCCTTATGCTCGTTAATAATCAAACCAAAGAATCTCAGGGCTGTTACAAATCTTTACTCTTGAAAGCGGATAAAACTCGAAAGATGCAAATCTTAACGAAGATGGAAGAAACCGTGGGTAAGGGACAAGATATTACTCAAATCGACGGTATGGAATCGATTATTTTAAAAGAAAATATCGAACCCTACGCCACTCAGTCACTGATTACGCGTTCTCGTCGTTTTTTAAACGAAAAAAAATATACCGAAGCATTTAATCTATCTTTGAAAGTGAATTCTCGTCAAGTCGATGCAGACACCCGTGCGGAAGCTCGTCTGATCCAGGCAGAAATATTAGAAAAAGAATTCGTCAGTCAGAGCGTCAAAACAACTGAATCTAAATTTGCGATGGTCCTATCCATGAAGACGGAAAAATTAGATAAAGCTTACACCGCTTACACTTCGACAATTAAAATGTCTAAAAACACCAAGATCCACGAACAGGCTTTACGTGGTATAGATCGATTGTACACGAATTTTATTGAAGCCGTGTCTTCCATGCCGCTACCCGCTTCTTTATCGGCCGCAGAACAGTCTGCTTTGAAAACCGAATTGGCAAAGATGACAACACCATTTGTCGCTAAAAAATTAGAGAACATTGAAAAAATCAAAGCCATTTCAAAAAATGTTGATTCGGTTGATGCCATCATCTGGTCTAATTTAAGTGTGGAAAAAACGGTTTCTCCCCGTCTGGCTTTTCCGGTCTCGGGCAGCTTAACCGCTTATCTACCGAATGAACTGAAAAATGCTGGCAACGAATTTTCAAGATTACCTGCAGTCGCTTCTGATAAAAAATGTGATGCTAAAAAAGCAACTGCCGATTCGATTGGAAACTGCATCTTAAGCAAAAAATTTACTCCGGCGCAGACACTAGCTTTACAGTTAACGGCGACCAAAGACAATCGTGCCATGGGATTATACTATATGAGCGTCATTGCCGATCTCAATAATCAACACTATAAATCGTTGTGGTTCATTGAAAAAGCTTTAACTTTAGAGCCCGAAATTTCCATGTTCCTTTATCAAAAAGGTAAAATTGTTTATACCTATGATGGGATCGATGCCGCCTTGCCATTCTTCGAGAAATCGATTGATCTGAAACGAAATTCCAAAGAAATCTCTTTAATATCGGGATTAAAATCTTTTTCTGACAAAGATTTCATTACGGCTTCAGATGAATTGAAAAAAATGACTTTAGAAGAGCAAGACAAATACAACGTTTCGATTTTACTAGTTGAATCGACTGCTCAAAAAGGCAGTTCAGTGGAAGCCCTTCAAATGGGTGAAAAATACATTAATACCTATGCGAAAAATGTAGATATGTATTTAGAACTGGCGCGGATCCACGAAGAGTTCCCGGTCAATCCAGAAAATTCTAAAAAATTAGCGATCGAAAATTATCAAAAAGCATTAAATAAATCTGAAAACATTGATCAAAAAAACTGGTTGAAAAGAAAAATTAGTTATTTGACAGAGAAAAGCTAAGCGAGGCGATATGAAAACATTAGTAATGATCACTTTATTATGTACTTTGAATGTGTCAGCTAAGACCAAAAAAACGCGCGACGTTCAGGAAGTTAATTTTTCGGAAATGAGTATGAAGGGAACGATTCGTAATCCTGATGGCGCCTACTTGGTCCAGAAAAAAGGGATCAAGTTTGCTCCGCTTCACGGGGTCCAGCAAGACATTGATAAAAAGATTCGCGAAACTGCAGCTTACATAGATTAATAATTTTTATATTTAAATTTGACTAAAGCGGGGGCCGAAAATGGGAATTTTACAGATTAAACAGACAACAAATAAGGGACAAACTAAAGTTTGGAAAATTGATTCCAGAGACAAACGCGTCACTTTTGGTTTATCACGCAAAGCGGGTCTTTCATCAATTGATCAAAGCCATTCGCCGTTCCAAGCTGTCATCGAATTTATCGATGGAAAATGGCATTTTATTCAATTTGAATTTAATTGTAAAAACCCAATGATGGAAATCAGAGACCAGTCACACGTTCAATTCACCAATTCAACATTGCAGTTTCATATCATCGAAAAACCGGCATTCGTAGCTAGTCGATTACATGATCTTCAAACCACCGGTCCGCTTCAGCGTAAAATTATGATCGTCAGCAAAGGTCAAAAATTATTACAAACGGATGTTTCTGAAGTCGACGTTCCTTTTCATTACGGTATAAATGGAACAAAATATCTGATTCCGTTTAAAAAAACCACTGAATGGGATTTACAAACGATTGAAGATTTCCAGTTCAAATCAAAATTAATTCAAGTTGAAGATCTTAATGCATTAGGTAAATTGTCTTCCGAACAGATGGTCGATAAGGAAAGTAAGAAATTACTTTTCGCGACTCTTTTATCGATGTTCGTGTTGGTTACAATTGGTGTGTTTTCTGGGAAAACTGAAGTGGCTCAAAAAATACCGACTCCACTTGCCGCACAAAATGTTGTCGTCAAAATAGATAAAAAAGAAAAAATAAAACGTGCTAAGCAGCGCGCTCAAGCGGCGGCCGAAAAAGCCGCACCAGCTCCGAAACAAACAGAAAGTTCTCCGAAACAAGCTTCGGCTAGTCCTAATAAAGTTAATGCTATGCTGAAAGGGGCCATCGGTGCTCGTATATCTCAGTTGATCGGTAAAGTTTCTTCGACGGATGCCAGAACGGCCAATGTCATAGCGACAGCTCAAGGAATTAAAGCCGGATCAGGTCCAAGCGGACGCGCCTTAGCCGCTTTAGGAAACATGGATTCTTCGGGCCGTAACTGGACTGGTGAAGCTGTAGGATCTCAACGTGGAGTCGGTACAGCCGGCATAGCCGGTGGTAAAGGAACTTCTGGTTTAGGTTCGGGATTAGCGGCTGGAAAAACCGGTTCAGGTGGAGTCGGATTATTAGAGGAAGAATCTGAAGTTGAAGGTGGATTAGACCGCGAGATCATCGCGCAATACATTAAAAGTCAACTCGGATACATCTTAGCTTGTTACGAGCGTCAGTTAGCCGCAAAGCCTGAACTTCACGGAAAAATTTCAATTAAATTTACAATTTCTGGAACCGGCCAAGTCGTGACACAAAACATCGCCGAAACCGAAATGAAAAATCAACCAGCTGAATCATGTATGCTCAGTCGAGTTGCGCAATGGAAGTTCCCTGAACCAAAAGGCGGAACAAAAGTTATGGTGACTTACCCGTTCATGTTTAAAAGTACAAATTAAGAAGGTAAACTTATATGAAAACATCATTGAAAACCGCACTTATCCTGATCGCCGCACAAATGACAACCCTTACCGCTCTGGCACAAACGCCAGCCGCCTCGGCCCAACCGAAAGCGGCTCAGCAACAACCGCGCAGTTCGGACAAAGTTGATCTTAAAAAATTAGAAGAAAAATACTGGTCGGCTAAAGATGAAGATTACGCCGTCATTCAAAACCGAACTTTTTCTAAAGCGGGGAAATTCTTTTTGTCCGGAATGTACGGAACATTAATGAACGATCCATTTGCTAAAAGTAAACCTTTCGGCGCAAACTTAGGATATTATTTCACTGAAGATTTTGGTATCGAAGCCAGCTACTTAATAAACCAAGCAGATCCAAGTGAATCAGTAACAAAATTTAATAACCTTCAAACGAATACTCAGTTTAGACCAAATTATAATCTTCCTGCCGACTCTTATGCTGTGGCACTTTCGTATACCCCGTTTTATGCCAAGATGGCTTTTATGAATATGGCCATTATGTATTTTGATATGGGATTCACGGCAGGATTAGGACTTAGTAACTATGACCAAGTCGTTATGATGAAAGACGGTACTGGTGGCTCTTCCAGTGGTGAAGGTAAAATTCGGCAGTCATCACCTCACTTTGAAATCGGCGTAATGCAGCAACTATTCCTGAGCAAAAACTTTGCGTTTCGTTTAGATATCAAAAACTCTTTTTATAATGAAAAAATTGTTGCCTATGATCCCGGAAATGGGAATGGGAACGCCCGTAAAGAAGAAAGCGCTACGAAAAATACTACGTACATTATGTTAGGTTTGACCCTGTTTTCGAACTAATAAAGATTTTCTTTCGAACTACCGATAAGAACTATGTACCCTGATCTAGGAACTTGATTCAAAAAGGATGAAGTAAATTATGAAAAAAAATGAGTGACCCAAAAAATACAAAATTAATCGTGGCTATGGCCGTAATTTCACTGCTTTCAAGTACTAATTCT
>JACMMZ010000039.1 GCA_014378775.1 Pseudobdellovibrionaceae bacterium | reverse complement strand
TTTTAAACCTGAAGCTGTTTTAACCCACACTCCGGTGTCTTCGACTTTGTCGGTGCGATTGCCTTCAGCCGGCACTTCAAAAAATTTTAATGTTTCAACAATGGCTTGTTCGAAATCGCGAAGGTAACCACGAATTTCTTGCGGGCCGCGACCGGCTCGGGATTTTTTCAAATTAAGAATCGGGTAGACCACGACCTGAGACGGTCCGTGGTAGGTGGCTTGTCCGCCTCGAGATATTTCGATAACGGGCCCTTGAAAATTAAAAATATCTTCGGGTTTAGTTTGTCGTCCGGTGGTGACGACTTCGGGGTGTGAACAAAAAATAAGAAAGCCTGGGTGATTTTCATCTGCTGCGACTTGATCCACGTATTCAAGTTGCTTTTGAAGTGCAGCCTTGTAATCAATTAAATTCCAGTCTTCAAAAATCAAAAAGAATATCCCAACTGAAATTTCAAGAAATACAATCGTGGAAAAGTGGATGTGAAATTGAGGAATTTATTGATGTCATCTTTTTCGTTCTGGTTGTTACTGTACTTGGTAAAGTTTTCTTCTTTTTTTATGGTGCTAATAGGTTGGGTAATTCCTAACCAATCAAATCCCAAAGTAAATCCATTTTCGAAATACCAACGATTTCCAATTCCTAAATCAATCGCAAGAACATGAACCTTTAACGCATCCGCGTCTGGTCGCGAGCTGGCAGGAACTGAATTCAAATAATCATCACCAAGTTGAACTTCTAAAGTGGCGTAACTGAGTCCGTAGTACCAATTAAAATTACTTCCACTTGAAAAATTACGATTCATAAAAGAAAATTTTTGCTCCGTCATACTTGCGATATCAATGTTTTGAAGTTTAGCGGACAGGATGGATCGTAAATACTGAAATTCGTATTGATTCAACTTATCAGAACTTGAGAAATAAAAACTAACACCTAATTTATTGGGAATGAGCAAATCGATCGGAGAATAATTTAAAAAGATGCCGGAATCTCTGATTGCGCGAATCTGTGCGGATTCGGTTAAAGCTACGTCAGCCGCTTTAAATGAATCGTTTACTTTTTTTTGAATCCGATCGGTAGCGGAAGGTTCTGCGGTTGTTTCTTTAGTCGTTTTAGGCGTTGTCATTTTAGTTTGTGCTTGTGCGATCACGGTACAGCAAAGTGCTATCGAAATTAAAATTAATTTTTTCATTACGTGTGCGCCGCTTTGGTTGCATTCGTTAAAGGTTTTTGAATGATATGAATCGCGTGACCTAACGTGGCTTCTGCAGCTTCCATCATGGTTTCGCCTAAAGTTGGATGGGGATGAATGGTTAAAGCGATATCTTCGATACGCGCTCCCATTTCAATGGCCAAAACGGCTTCCGAAATCAAGTTTGAAGCCTCAGGTCCCACAATGTGAACGCCTAAAACAACATGAGTTTTTTTATCCGCAATCATTTTTACAAAGCCGTCGGTTTCCATCATGGCCACCGCTTTACCATTAGCTCCGAAAGGGAATTTCGCGATCAGTAAATCATTGAAACCCTTAGCACGGGCTTCGGCTTCGGTCATACCAGCCGCCGCAATTTCCGGATCGGTAAAGACCACCGCAGGAACAGTTTTCGCATCGTAAACACGGTTAATGCCGGAAATAATTTCAGGAACCATTACCCCCTCATGCGACGCTTTGTGAGCCAACATCGGTTGACCACAAATATCACCGATGGCAAAAATATTTGAAATATTCGTTCGGCGCTGAGCATCGACTTTAACAAAACCCCGCTCATCGACCGTGATACCTGCAGCTTTCAAATTGGACTGATCTCCGTTAGGACGACGTCCGACCGTAACTAAAATTTTATCCGCTTTAAAAATTTCATCTTTTCCATTTACTTCGGCGGTCACTTCAAAACCATCTTTGGTTTTCTTTTGGCTTTTAGCTTTCGCGCCGTAGATAACTTTGATTCCGGCTTTTTCTGCTTTACGAGTCACAACTTGGGCGCACTCAGGATCAACGACTCCGGCCAACATCGATGTGCCGGCTTCGATGATGGTAACCTCTGAGCCTAATTTACGTAAGTAAGATGAAATCTCAAGTCCGATATATCCGCCGCCAATCACCACGATGCGTTTTGGAATCTGATCAAAAGCTAAAGCTCCGGTAGATGAACAAATATCTTTTTCATCAAAAGGAAATCCAGGAATTTCAATCGGGCGCGAACCTGTCGCCACGATAAAATGTTTTCCGGTAATCACATCCGTACCTTCGGCGGTTTTTACGGAAATTTCTTTCGAGGATTTAAATTCAGCCATTCCTGAAATAATTGTCACGGTGTTACCCTTAAGAAGTTGTTTCACTCCTCCCGACATTTTATCACAAACCGATTGTTTCCATTTTACTAAAGTCGGCATATCCACGTCGATGCCGCCTTTGATATTAAGCCCCATGGTTTTAAAATCATGTTGAGCTTTATGCAGCAAATGAGTGGCATGAATCATGGCTTTGGAAGGAATGCATCCCACGTTCAAACAAACGCCGCCCAAAGCTTCGCGTTCAATAATAGCTGTTTTGAAACCAAGCTGGCTGGCGCGAATAGCGGCGACATAACCACCGGGACCTGAACCGATAACGACGATATCAAAAGATGCATTTGCCATTACGACATTCCCATCATCATAACTCCAGGGTTTTGAATTTTATTAAAAAATGATTTCAAGAAGTTCGCCGCTACCGCACCGTCAATCAAACGGTGATCAGCTGTGACCGTGTAATTCATCGATTTGATGAAACCAATGGTGCCGTCTTTTTTCAAGATCGGCTTATCGGTCATTTTGTACATACCAATGATGGCGACTTCCGGGTGATTGATAATTGGCGTGGCGTAAGTTCCGCCGACTGATCCGATATTTGTGATCGTGATCGTTGCGCCTTTCATTTCGTCTGGTTTTAATTTTCCGCTACGAGCGCGAGTCGAAAGATCAATAATTTCTTTTGATAATTCTAAAATCGTTTTTTGATCGGCGTTTTTAATCACCGGCACCATCAAACCATTTGGCGTGTCGGCCGCAAACCCCAGATTGAAATATTTTTTGTAAACAATTTGTGAATTGGCATCATCAATTGAAGCATTAAATTGCGGGAATTCTTTAATCGTTGCAATAACCGCTTTCATGACAAACGGAAGATAAGTAATTTTTGTTCCGTTTTTCTCGGCGAAATCTTTTAAGGATTCACGTAATGCCACCAGCTGAGTCACATCGGCATCATCCATAATTGTAAAATGAGGAATGATAGCTTTAGACATTTGCATGTTCTGCGCAATCTTCTTACGAATTCCTAAAAGATCCACTCGCTCTTCCATGGCTGCGTTGTTGGAATTAAATGCTGGTTTCGGGAAATTCATCGTGGCTGTTCCGGCCGAAGTCGCACCAGTTCCATTCGTTGAAACCGAAGTTGATCCACCTTTGGTGCTGATCACATCCTCACGAGTTACTCGTCCGGCTAAACCTGAACCCGATAATCCGTTGATATCGACTCCCATTTCACGAGCGAGTCGGCGCGTGGCTGGAGTAGCTAAAACTTTTGAATCCGCCACCGGCGGATAAATTCCACCCGAAGAAGCTGAAGCCGTCATAGCAACAGCTGAAGCCGCCATCGGAGCCGCCTGCGAAGTATTCATGACAGGTGCAGCCACTTTCGGCGTCTCTTGAATTACGCCACCGGCGCCAGATAAAGTTAGAATCACCGATTCAACTTTGATGACTTCGCCTTTTTTAAATTTAAATTCTTTAACAACCCCTGCCACCGGCGAGGGAACTTCGACCGTTGCTTTATCGGTCATGATTTC